>CAZNWP010000001.1:0-57890 GCA_964576995.1 uncultured Christensenella sp.
ATAATCTAAAAATTTCTTACCTTGTCCTTCACCCTGACTAATGTTAAAATATTCAATAACAATATTATAAACGTTTATGACGCTACTTTTTGTAAACTCAAGCAATTTATTCCATTTTTCATTTTTTGATATGCCAATATTTGTTTGTGCTGGATTTGAAATTATATCTTGAATAGTAATATCTTCGACTTTCTCATAATTGATTTGTTTCTTTAATATTTTTTCATAAACAAGTGAGACCAACGACAGCTTTATATAGTTTGGTACATCATCATCTTTATAATCCTTTACTATAGATATAATTTCCTTCTTTCTTGATTCAAGCCAATTTGTAAGAATAAAAACAGCATTATATGCACCGTCAAAATCCCAACTTTTTTTGCCACCCAAATAAATCCATTGACCTATTGAACGTAAAACCGTATAGGTCTCCATACTGTCATCCAAACGAATTAAGCCATCTTCAGCACCTTTTTCTTGTCTTTCAAAGGATATCATTTTTGACTTAAATCCAGATTCCCATATAGTTTTAATTCTATTTTTTGGAATACCGTATTGTTGCCAATTAATGGTATTGTAAATAAAATCACTTAATTCTTCTTTTATTGCTCTTGGTTCTACAAAAACAGCTTTTTTATAGTACCAGTTATCTAACATGCTCTTAAATTTCTCAAAAGCCTTGTTCGTTTGTACAACAGGTTTATCCGGTACATTTACTACTTCTGGTGAATCTATGTGTTCTACGCCCTCTACGCCTTCATCAATTGTATTTATTAATGAATTCCAAAGATCGCTAAAGCCAAATTCAATAAATATATCCTTAGATATACCAGCGATTTTATTACCGACTTTTTTAAGTTCTCCATTACCCCAAAAACTTATTAATGCAATAGCTCTTTCTTTATATTCTTCTCTATTTTCAATTTTTAAGGTATTTACTATTGCCGATATTCTTAACACTGCATCACCTAAATCAGGTTTATTCCTTTTTACTAAATAAGTAATAAACTTTGATTTATCTGTAATAAGTTCCACAATAGCAGGTTTGATAATTTCTAAAAGAATATATCTTGGAGTTTGGTGAACATTCATATAAGCATATAAATTTTCAATCGCTTTCTTTGTAAAAGGATACAAAGAAAGATTATTGCCACTGTATTGAACTGTTTCCCACGATGCTACATCTGGGACATGAACTGGAATTTGTGCCTCATCTGCACCGGTGTTAACATACCATTCTTTGAAATCTTTTTCCAAGAGAGATACTGCGTTCAAATATTTTGCAAAAAACAAAAATAAGTCATTTTTATTTTGCCCTAAACTACCGTCTTCAATAGTTATTTGAGCCGTAATTCTATCTTTATAATTATCTCTAAACGTATCATAATATTGTTTAGTTGCACCTACAACAGAGACAAGCTTACAAAGTTTATCTGATGCATTAAGACCTGTGTGCTCAGTTACCAAAACATTGAGTAAAGCCTGGTTGACACCAGTAAAAGACGTTATATCTTCAATTAACAGGATAAGATTTTTCCCTTGCTTATATAACTCTTGTCTTATTTCCTTAAAGATTTGTTGAAAATCCCCTGGTTCGATGCCTGCGCAACTTTGAATAACGTCGTCAACTTTAGAATTCATAAAATTAACAATTTTACTCAAAAGTTCATCATCGCAATCATCTGATACAAGCTTCTTCGCCATACTTACAGCACTACTATCTGCCGTATCTTTCATCTGATCAAAGAAATCTGTCGTAATTATAAAGTCTTCTTTCTTAAATTCGGCTATTATATCTATGTTGGATACATTTGATGCTGAAATCTTGCTAAATATTCTTTCAATAGGACCATCTGGTTTCATCATTTCTGATTTGAATAAATCATTATTAAGTAATGCAACCAGCCTTTTCTTTGCTAAAGATGTTAAAAATTCATCATCGCTTACGTTTATTTCTACGATAAACTTTGCAAAGATTTCCTCTTTAAATTTTACATCGCTAATAGTGGTATTTGCTTTAACAAGCCTTTCGTAAATATCTCTATTTTTTAAATTTTTTACAGCCTCAATTCCAAGAAGTTGTTTTATCGTTCCCTTTAGTGTATTGTCACTTCTATTAATTAGTAAAACTTCGTCTTCACCATTATTGAACTTTTTTGCCAATAAATTAGTATACACCCATCTAATAAAGTGCGATTTACCAGAACCACTAGAACCATTTACAATAATCAGCTGATGTTTATCTCTAACAGCGTCATCTTCAAACAATTTATAGAAAACATCTGTTTCCGGAAGTATTTCCTTCTTTACAATATTTTCTTGGTTTTTATCAAGTAATACCCCACCTTGAAAAACTATTTTTTTAAAGGGAATATGCGTCGCCATGAAATCATATTCTTCATTGTTAATTGAATCCACGTTAATTACTTGGTAGATTCTATTTTTCGCAATTTGTATATTCATATTACTTTATCCCCTTGTAAACGATATGAGTCACACTATTACCAAAGTTATGTACGTCGGACTTAAACATACTCCAAGTTTCTTTACTATCGAGATTCTTCTTTAATTTAATTTCGCCCCTATCATGCATCATACGCAATGCATTTGAAAATGCGTAATTCAGGTTTAGAGTATTGCCCATCTTTTCAAATGCAACATTAGAAACTACTTGAATTATCGCAACAAATTCTCTTACTGAATATTCTCTTTTCTTTTCTAAGGAAGAACACTTAATAAAGTCTTTTAAGGCGATATACATATTAGGAAGGAAGTATATATATTGGTTTTCTTGAATGTAACCTAACCCCAAGAATTCCAACCAAAATCTTATACCTCTCATCCTTTTAATATCTGCGTTATTATCTTTGCATTCTGTTTGAATTTCTAGAATAACGTTTGGAGCATTCACATTGCTATACTTCAAAAACTCATCTTGAGAGAATAAAAACGCCACAACCATTTTATAAAACAGGGATTCTCGATCCTTCCAAATAACTGAATTGCAATATAATCTAAAGCTATCAATTGAAGAAACAATTTTTTTGTCAGCGATATACTGCAACTTTTTATCTTCAGTTTCTTTAACCAATCCTAAATCAATGGCTGCAGATTTAACTTTACCATAATAAGACCTGTCCGTATTTAAAGCCGCCGGCTCTAAATAATCACGCAAGTCTTCATTCTTTACATCCTTGTTTGATAGTATCTTGCACATTTGAAATACTCTCTCAGGAAGTGCTTCTGGCATTATTCCATCCTTAAACATAACATACTCCTTTAATTAAACATATAATCTTCGGTGTACGAAGATTCAACAATCTCGTAAAGCATTTTATTGAACGTCGGTATATAATAATTTTCTTTAGTAGCTAGTATAATCTTTATTGCACTTTTTGAACGAATCCTATCAATCATCTGCAAAATTCGTATGATTTGACTTTCCTCATTAGGACACTCTATAAGAATTGTTTTTGACATGAAAAATTCATTTCCATTTACAATCTTCCTAAATTCGTCCATACTAAAAACAATGCAGTCAGACAATTCTTGGCAAGTAAATTGGGGTTTTCTATCATCCTCTACAACTAACGTTTTTAAACCTTTATCCATTAGTTTACTTTCAAGTGAATCAAAATCATTTGTCCTTATAATCAGTAGACTTGTATCTATATCATACTTATCGTTCAAATCATACTTTAACGAATTTGAACTAACTAATGGAAGACCATTATATGCTCCTTTTACAATATGGTCGGTATGCGAATTACACCCACTGCAATATTCATACGGTATGAGTGAATACTGCTCAATAAGTATATCGCTAACACATTGTGTATTGCTTTTGGATAGGAACTTTATCATATCCTTGTATGCTTTTTCGGTATCTGACCATTCATGTTCACGATACAAGGTAATAGTATCTATTATAGCTTGATTTTCCTTAAATAGGTTTTTATCTTTCAATCTAACTAATATATGATAATTGTTTTCGAAATACTCAACCGCTTCTATTTCTATTAAATTATGCCTTTTCATAAACAACAAAACATACACGTTCCAATCTATGTCCCTTGAATTTAGGTTCGTTATAAGTTCATCTTGTTCATTGTAATTAGGCTTAATTGAAGTGTCTAAGGTAACAGTGCCCTCCCCGTGTTTTTTTGATGTAACACCGTTTAACATACTGAACCATCTACCTTTAATCTTATCAGTTGTTAAAACTTTTCTTCTAATAAAACTGAATGCGCCAGTTTCATCTTCTTTAACATATAAAATAACACTCAATGATGAATTCCCATCTCTACCACCTCTACCAGCCTCTTGATAGTATTTGTTAATATTATCTGGCATATATAAATGAAGAACGGTTCTTACATCTTTTTTATCTACACCTACGCCAAAAGCACAGGTTGCTATCATAATTTGGAAATCGTTATTTTTCCATTTTTGGATTAATAACTCCCTATCTTTTGACGACGTTTCACCTGTAAAAATATTGGTATTAAAAATTCCTTGAGTTTCAAGCATTTCCTTAACTCTTTTTGCCTCATCTGGCCTATCGACATAAACGATCATCGGATGAGGAAGTAGTTTGATTAATTGAATTGTTTTTTCATCCTTATCGAAGAACGAATTAGCTTTAATAAAGTTATATCTAATCTCCCTACGCAAAGAATCGCATCTTAATTCTATCCAATTATCATTAACTGAATAAAATTCTTTAAGAAGTCTAGCATTATTTTGATTGAATGTTGCAGAAAGTAAGAATGTTCTCAACTTGTCATTCTCGGAATAGAGATTTCTTATCAGCACGTCAACGCACTGAAAATCCAATCTAAAAGAATCGCCCCATTCAAATATAACGTGCGCTTCATCAACAATTATATTTTTTAACCATCCTTCAGCATTAAGTTGTTTAACAACGCTCTCTAAAGATTTATTTTTTATTAATGCCTCTGGAGATAGAAATAATAACTTGATTTTTTTTGTTAATAAGCCTTTCTTAATTTTTGCGAAATCTGTGCTTGAATTATAAATTTCAATTTCGTCTTTGTGCTGAGAAATTATTTCACGTGCATTTTCAGCTTGGTCAATCATTAACGAAACAGTGGGAACAATAACAATGGTTAATCCCGATTCTTGAAAGGCCACCGTTTGAGTAATTAAACTCTTCCCCCCACCTGTAGACATTGATACCAATACACTGCTACCAGCCGGAGCACGCAAAGAACCCATAACACACAACTTTTGTTCTTCCGACTTAAAACTGCTAAACCCCGTTAAACTTTTTATATAAGCATTTGTAGATAAATAACAGTTTTTTTCTACGTGATGAGGAACAGGTTCCGCCGTAGCTGCCTTCATAGCAAAATTAGATATTACATAATTAGGATATGATTGTAATACCCATAAACCATCGTTTCCAGTATGTAATCCTATTGATTTGCCGAACTCCGACAATTGATAGTCAATATTAAAAGTTTCTTTTGTAAGCATCAAATAATCTCTTAAAGCTATTTCAAAATCACATGTAAACTTCTTGTTTGTTTTGACCAAAAACCATGATTTAATCAACCTAATTGCCGAATTTTTTTCGACTTCTAGGCAACTTAAATTCTTAACTTTTTCAATACAAACACTTAAAGGATTACCGCTTTTTAAAATGTCTTCGATTTGTTTTGTTATTTTACTGCTCATTTCTCATCACCACATAGCACACTGAATCAAGTGTTATGCTAGCATTTGCTATCATTTTGTAAATTATTTCATTTTGCTTTTTTTGTGTTTCTATATCTTCATTTTTATCGAAGAAAATTGCAGAAGCCTTTTGCGCACTTAATGTGGAAACTAGTTCATTATACAATGCGTTCAAAAGCGCCTTCTTTTTTGTTTCCGACTTTTCTATTGCTTTTCCTCTTGCCTGCTTATGAGCCATGTCAACCAATGGATACCATTTTGCTTTTGGTGGATACTCCCTGATGAAATTAGCTATCGGTGGATTAGCACCATCTCTCTTACCCAGATGTTTAATTGAAGCTCCTTTTGGATTTTGAACGATAGAAACAAACTCAGATACAACCTTACTTTCTTCTATTTCCGAATCTGAATCATCAAACACTGTAATGATCTGTTCTGAAGGAAGGTAACCCTTATACTGATTGATTAAATGTTCACTAAGTTTATTAGCATAAATTATTTTATCATCTACTTCGAGCTTCCACGTAAAAACAAAACCTTTCCAATTGATATTTGACTTACACGAAAAACAACAACAAGTTCCTTTATATGAACCTAAAGCATTTTCTGTTATAGAATCAAAAATATCATCCCCTGGTGCAAAGAAATTTAAGTAGTCATTTTGAAGAGCTTTATTTCTATTAAATGTTCCTCTAATATAGGAATTATCTCCATGGATTATTCTTTCGTTATTAAGAATACGAACTCTGTTTCTCAATTGATTCAACTTGTTCTCAATGATAGCCTTCATATCAGGTGGCATAAACAAGGTGTTAACTAATGACTGCCATACTATTGAATCCTTAGAGAAGGCTACAACATTCTCTCCGTCTTCCTTACCATGAAAGCCAGCTAAACCTGCCCAACTCATCATTGCTTCACCAAAAAGATTTGTTTCATTTTTGGTGTATTTTTCAACCGTCTCATCAAGCATTTTATTAATTGCTTTAAATTGATAAGCTGCTATATCATAGACTTGTTCTTTTTTAAGAGTATCAAGCTGCTGTTTAATTAAATCCGCAAGTTCATTATTGGCTTGAACTAACCCAAACTTAAAAGATTGTTTCAAACAATTAATAAGAGCATCTTCAATATCTCCCATAATAATTTCCAATCCGCTTTGAGCTTTTGTAAATAAATTTAATCCATTATTCCAGAGTTCAAAAAGATTTTCTTCTACAGTTTCTTTCCCATATGCAACTACCGATACAACGTCTTTTGAAGAATCTCTACCAATACGGTCTAATCTACCGATACGTTGTTCTATATCATTTGCATTCCAAGGAATATCAATATGAATCAAATAATCTACATGCTGAAAGTTACGTCCCTCACCACCAGACGCATCAGACAACAATATTCTTCTATGTTCTTCCGTTTGAAATCTATACGCATTTAATTCAAGGTCATCCGTATTCATTTCCTTGCTAAAGAAACAACACTTGTCTACACCAAACACCTTTATTAAAATTTCCTTGTACAAATCAAACGTTTCTTTAAAATCAGTGAAAAGAATAACTTTCCCTTCGTCGACTGACGATTTTATAAAATCAAGTATATTACAAAGCTTTGTACCTTGTTTGAGCGCATTAAGTTCGTCCAAGAGATTACGCTCGTACATTGCATATCTATTTGCTACTGATTTTAGTTCATAAGGAATATTAGTTTTTTCTTCCAACTTTGCTAATTGCGCATTGAATGCCTGCGCCGAGCTAAATAGCGAATGTACAACTGGAATTATATCAGTATAATAGTCTAATTCTCCGCCATATACATTTTCTAACCATTCAGCGAAAGCCGTATATGCATTCCACTCGTCAATATTATCATCGCAATCTGCTTCATAAGATAAATCAATAAGCTTTCTTTCTACGCCTTTAGTATCCTCACTCGAATTTACTTTTTGTCTTCTATTTCGAATAATTGACTTTTCTAATTGGAAATTTTCACAAACGTATGCAATTATATTTTGAAATTCCGATATACCACACTCTTCCGCATCGTAGTTTATATTTTTCAAAAGCGTATTGAATCTATCATCTTGTATTAATTTTGACACATCAGAAAGTTCTTCAAATACTGCCTCAAATATTTCCTCTGTTTCTTCATTCTTTTCATTGTTTGAATCCACAAGAGCTTCATTTAATGCACCAAGTTCGTCAAGCGCATTAAATATTTTTCTTATAATCTTATTTTGCTGCTCTAATAAAACCTGGAATCGTTCCTTTCCCATTTTTTCGTATTTTTCAGGTTGTATTAGGCATAACAAACGCAAGAACTCATCGTCGCGCTTTTGTAACGGGGTTGCACTTAACATTAAAATGTTATCGCACTGCTTGCTAATTTGAAGCACTCTTTGATATGATATTCTATCTTTTAGACATCTATGTACCTCATCAAAGATAACGAAATCATACGAATTGAACAAACACGATTCGATATTTGACATAGGCACCAAGTCAATAATATTTGAATTTATATTTTCTCCTTCAAACAATTTAAACTTGAATGCTAATTCGTTTTTCCATTGCTCAACAAGAGCATCCGGAACCGCAATTAAAATCTTTTTATTTTTATTATCTTTTACATAAATTTTTAATATCGATAGTGCTTCTACTGTTTTACCAAGACCTACTTCATCGGCTAACATATACCTGCATTTTGGAGCCTGCAAGCATCTCATTACGGTTTTAAGTTGGTGAGGTTTCAAAAATATTTTACAACCAGCTAATACCTTAAAGCCATACAATGAATTTTCGATATAATTCATTGTCTTACTTACAACACATCTCCCTGTAAACCATCTTGGATTCTGAAACTCATAGGTTTTAAGTTGAAGCAATGGTCCTATAATAAAATCATTATACGAAACCATTAACTCAGACTCGCACACATAAGAAATAGAGCCATCTTCATCTTTTACATAATAATAACGAAATTCATCATTTTTATTAAGGTCGCCAGCACATACTACAACTTTCCTTCTTTTATATGTAGCAAGTGCTCCTTTTTTCACCTTACAATGTACGAGCCTAGACATTTCTATTTCTATATCTTTAGGTTTCTCATGATACACAGAAACACCATTAGTATCCATAAAGATAACCTTCGCTTTTTCGGAAATCTCATCTATAGCTTCAATTTTCCCCATAGCAAAAGAACGAGGGAATCTCATATTTTCCTCATCCACTGGACATCTAACTAGCATTCCTACTTTTATCATGACTGTACTTCCTTAGTTATTTTTATTTTCTAAACACACATCCTTGCTTGCACAATATTTGCAATATGGACTTAAATTATAAGACCAATTGTTAAAAGATAAAATAGCCTCAACCTGTTCGGGTTTCAAGAGTTCTAAATCTTTTTCTGCCTTATAATCTAAAAGATGTTCATCTTTTATAAGTTTCCTCTTCTCAACAGCTGAAAGCACTTTAAACATATTATTCTTTATGTAAAATGGTGTTACAACATCCTTATAAACTTGAGCTGTTAACTGTGCTTCTTCCAACTTAGTACATAACCTAAATTTATTGTCAATCTTATCAAAATTTTCTTTAATTGCATCCCTTACGCTTTTCTCATTAAAGGGTTTCCCTTGCATGCTTTCAAGTACCATATTTTTTATTAAGATTCTCATATACATGTGTATCAAAAATCTGTCTCTAAAAACGGTATCATTTTGTGCAATATTTTCTACGCCAAACTTATAAGGGCACAACGAAATTTTGATTCTAGATAATTCATCAAACGACATAACATATTTCTTCAAATCAAATTCTGCATTCTTTGGATACACAATATTGGGCAAGAAGCCTGATTTATCATATATGCTAAATTTACGAACCTTGATTCCAAGCATTGATAAAATATGATATAAATCATTTTCTTTATCATTTTCGGTTTTTACATAACTAAGTTTACATTTGTTTCGGCAAAATTCCAATCCGTATATTAAAGCATATCTATTAAAATTATGATATTCCGTTTTGGCTTTTACATATAATTGATATTTCCAATCCAAAGGAATTTGAATATAGTTAAAGAAACTTACATCAAGTGGCCAAGACAAATGTTCGTCTTTGTTTGCGCAAATATCCTTATCCGACAAACAGCAGAAATGATATATTGCATTATCGTTTTTATCATCACTCTTTAATATATCACCATCTATTTGTTCGAACCCTCTTACAATCCACTTTGCCCCGTGATTTATATTTTCATCTTGACTTAAATAGTAACTTAATGTTTGACGTAACGTAATAAATGAGCCTGATTTCGGGATATCTGTATCCCCCATTCTATCAAGAAGGTTACGCATCACCCCTATTATCTCATTATCAAATTCAGAGTTGTCATTAACTTTAGACATAATGAACTTTTTAACTTTTTCATAGAAATGTCTAAAGTTTTCTTCACCATTCTTAAAGTCACGATAAAAAGAATCTACAATATCTCTTAAGTCTAATAATGCTTGTATTAACTCAGCCAAATTTGTAGCGGATACATTAAAGTATCCTACCTTTTTCTTCTTGTCGTAAACTACTGCAAGGTTCTTCTTAAGTTCTTTAAGTCTTGAAATAATTTTATTATAATCTTTCAAATCCTCAATGTATGGTAAAATTTGGTTGAAGGTGTTTATAAGAAGTCCTTGTTTTGTTTCAGTTAAAATACCAGCAGTTAAACACTCTTTTATATCCGAGAAATTGTTTACAACAACAACTTCATTTTCACTATCCCACATGTTCATTGTAGCAATGAAAAAGTGACCAATCGGATAATCCAAGAAATGACGTTGTTCAAACTGATCCGGGAAATATGCCCTTAATATATCATTGACCTTTGGGGAAGCAGAATAGAATTGCTCTTCCATATATCTCAATGGTGAGCGATATGGATTACTATCTGCGCGCTTCTTCTTACGGGCTTCTTCATATATTTGAGCAACATAGTTAGCGAATTCCGTATTGTTTTCAAACTCAATAACTTCAAACGAATCTATCTCTTCATTTTTCTCATTATATTTACAGTCAGACATCTTACCAATACAGTCTGCCAACATATTCGATTTATAAGAGTCCCCCAATAAAGCATTAGGTTCGAACTCTTCGTTGCTACTAAATTTGATGTTGGTATTAAACAACGAATATATATCAAGCCATGTTTGATAAACCTTTTGATATTGCTTTTGATAATTAAAAATCAAAACAACATTCTTCACCTTTGCAATGTCTTCAATTGCGCATAACATTGCTGGTGAAAATTGATGCACTCCATTTATCACAACGGTATTAAAATCTAATTTATCAAACGGGATTTTATCTTGCTTCTTTACACCAGCAGCATCTATTAACGACTGCTTTATCGCATTATTAATAGACTCATTGTCAGACACTCTCTTGAATGTAAAACTAGAATTAGGGTTTGAATAAATTATTTTATAAATATCTACTAAATACTTTTGGTCAATATTTATATTGTCGGTCTTAAAATCAAAAGGATTGAGATTTAACTCAGCTAAAATTCTTAAACTATTAGCAATATTCTTTGCATTGTTATATAAGGATTTTCTAACACTGTCTACATGATCACCCTCGATTTGCAACATTCCTATTGCATTATCAACTTCAATCATCTGTTTGATTTTCGTACCGAAATCATCCCACTGTTTATAGAGCAAATTAATTAAATTTTTGATTGTTGTTATGTTTAAGTTTTCATTAAAACAATCATATGTCCCTCTAAATCCATTTACTAAGGTTTGTGAAACACAAAATTGAGGACAACATCTTATATCATCCCAAAATTCCTCTTCCTCTAGCGTGTATGGATTAGTATATGTATAAATTTTTATTGACATAATTCTGCTCCTTCCAACAATCTGTTCCAATTGTATTTGCCATTATCCTTCTTGCCAAACCATATACATCTATTTATTGCACGAGTCAATGCAACATATAAAATACGTGATTCTTCTTTCTTGATTTCTGAAATTTCGTATTTTGTATCAAAAAACTCATTCGCATATCGTTCAACCCTAAAATTAAAGCAATACCCTATCTCGTTTTCTGTACACGAAAGTTCTATTGTATCCTTCTTGATTTCGTTTATCGCATTCTGTGTATAAGGCAAAATAACTGTGTCATATTCAAGACCTTTAGATGCGTGTACGGTAATGCATATAACTCTTACACGATTATTCTCTTCAATAACGTCTCTCGATTTTGCTTCTTGACCTGTTGTGATTGAAATAATAAGTGATTCGTTTATTGATTCTAACGTTAAATAATTTCTCTTATTTAATCTAGCTAAAGATTCAAAAATAAGTTCGTAATTTATTCTATAATACGTTTGTTTTTCTATCGACGTTGAGTAGTTCTTCCAAGGCTTAGTTGCGTTATATATTTCACGTAATACCTGTAAAGTAGGATTCTTCTGAACATTCTCCACTACTTCAGCCCAAGTTTTATTCATTACTTCCTTAAAAAACAAGTTCAAGCAATCAATTAAAACTTCAAGCTTTTCTTCCTCCGATTTGCTTACCAAATTTAACGGAGAAAATTTAATATTGATATTGTTAGAATAAATAAAGTCGTACAAATAGATAACGTTGTATGGATTGCATAACGCAGATGTCAATTTACACAAATCAATAGTTGATTGTAATTTATAAAGGTTAGTATTCTTATCGCTTTCTACTAATACTCCTTTATCCCTGCCACGTTTTAATATTTCACCTACTTCGTAATTTTTACGAACCAGTATAGCAATTGTTTTTTCAGATTCAGACAGATTCTTGCTTTTGCTTATTTCTTCTAATTCCTTTATTCTATCCTTGACCTTATCGAAAAGCTTATCGTATAGATCGTCCTTATTTTCATCCGTAGCTTCATACTCTACCTTTTCTAAAAATCTATCAAACGTCTCATCACTTTGCTTTATTCCAACAAGCGAATCAGATTCACCATAAGGAATCAAATGTTGAGTACCTAAATCGGCAAACAACGAATCATATTCTTGCAACAATCTTTTATCAGAGCGATAATTTGTGTTCAACGAAAACTTTATCCATTCATTTGTATCGCATCCCATCTTTGTGAATGCGTCCATCGTTGCGCCCCTAAATCTATATATACTTTGCTTCAAATCTCCTACGATAAAATACTTAAATTTTATTTTATCCATCATTGCCTTGAATATACTTATTTGGGCGTCGTCTACATCTTGGAACTCATCAATGAATAAATATTTGTAATGATATAATCTTGGATTAAACGACTCATCCTTGATGCATTTATTTAAGTAAATCATATACTCCGATAATGCAACAAGATTATTATCCAATAAGAATTGAGAATACTCAATTTCCGCATTTTTTACAACATCTAAGATAATTTCTTTAAGGTATTTCGCACCAGATATTTCAGCGCCAAGCATCTTAGAATCAATCGTTCTTAAATCAACACCCTTGTTATAGCACTTATCAATAAAATCCATCATGTATCTTTCGATGTCATACAAGCTAATTTTTACACGATATACAAATCCTGGATCTTCTTCTATTTTTCTTTCAAAATAACTACTAAGATGTCTACGCAATATTTGTCTTCGTTGATAATTACCGGTTACCGTAGCAAAATCAGTACCTATCCCAAGAGGAATAGATGTTCTTTGAATTATCTCTTTTGCAAAACTATGTATAGTTGAGATTCTCATTCTTTCAATATTAGAAATCATCTCTAAATAATGCTTATCTCTCGTTAATACAAAATAATTTCTAAATTGAACTTTTAATCTATTTCGCATATTAATTGCTGCTTCGTCCGTGAACGTAAGCATAGCAATTTCATCTGACACACTTAAAACATTAGATCTAGATACAGAACTACAAATATAGGAAATTCTAGATATCATTGAATACGTTTTTCCTGTACCCGCACCTGCTCTAACCTGAATATGTTTATCACAAGGAGCATGTTCTACAAAATACTGCTGCAAGTTGAAACTTGTTTTCTTTGCGAGAAGTTTTACTTTGTCAAGGATATCGTTGGGTATACAGCCATTTATTATTGTAATATTTTCATTAAAAATATCGTCGATATTTTCATAACAGCTCGCCTCAAAGTTAAAAATTAAAACCTTATTTTCTTTAACCTTTACCGGAGACGAATTTGAAACATTTAATAACAACTGATTCCCTTTATAGGAAATATTATTCGCAACAAAATATTTATTTATATTTTCTGCTAATGCTTCTAATTCCTCTTTAGATTTTACAAATACACTTTGCCTAACACCCAACGTATAATTTTTTAAGATATTTTCAATATCTGAAAATGTTAATCTTTGAGAATATATTCTAAGTTCGGAATAGTTATTTTCAATTGTATCAGTTACAATTGATGACGTTGCCTCAAAATGCTTTCGTATCGTATCATATACAACACCTGATGTTTTATCTGCGTGTTGTACCTTATTCTGCTTAAATATCATGCCTAACTTAGCAGCAAGTTTATCTTTGTTTTCTAAATCTTCAGTAAATAAAGTTACTTCCGGTTCTGATACAATATTTAATCCGAGCCTTTTATATTCCTCCTCTGATATAAACGGATAAGCAACAGCGCTTACGACAACGGGATTAATACCATAGCGAGAATTAAGCATGTTCAATAAGGCAAATCTATAACCATTTGCCTGCTTCTTTGGTGATGATACAAGTTTATCATAGTCTTTTAATTGAATTTCGTCTGGAGATTTTACCGATACAACATGTTCTGGCATCCATCCCTTTACTTCAATTATCATTAGACCAAGATTTTTAATTAAAATACAAAAATCAAACTCGTGTCCGTTTATCTCCCTATTGTAATACCCTATTACAGTATCGGGAAGATTTCTTTCAAGGCAATCATAAACCCTTGCCTCGCCAACGTATTTGTCACTTTTTTTATCTAAAATTTTAGCCATTGTTTTTCACCTTTTAAGAAATCATTCCTCTTGTGTATCAACTTCTATAAAATCACATACATCGCCTATATTACAATTACAAACTTTGCATATTTTCATAAGTGCAGATAGCGATACTTCCTCATCCCTGCGAAGCTTAGTCATTGTGCCTGCAGCTAGTCCTGACGCCTTTCTTAAATCCGCTTTAGACATATCAAGGTCTATCAATAATTTCCAAAGTTTCTTATAGCTAATCTTCATTTTTTTAGTTCTCCTAAAATATATAAAATCCCAATTTACATAATTATAGCACTTGATACAATATAAGTCAATTACATATGGTCATCCTAACGATAAAGTATATCAAGATGTTGTGATTTTTTACTGGTTTATTATGATAGTTTCGTCTAATAAAGATTATTTTTTGTGACAATAATCCCAATACCAGCATCGATAAGGTGTCTCGCAGTGACATCCAACCTCTCTTAACACTTCTTCCTTTTGGAATTTTATCTTACCAAGAATCCAGATGTTATCATCAACCTGTCTCCAGTATTTTGTTGCTTGGTCTGTAACATCTTGAATTACAAAAGGATTATTCTCATCTGGCCCGTGATATATAACATAGCAATTTTTGATGATAACGCCACACTTTTTCAAAAGATATCTTTGAAATGCAATATCTTGCACGAATATATCTTCAACCTGTGGTGAATTCTTTACTTCGTATATATCGTAACCATCCCCATTCTTCTTTAAGATATCAACTGCGCAATAATGACCATAATAAGTAAAAGCAGCTTCGCAAATAACTTCAACACCTAACGATATAGCACCCTTAGTCTTTTCGATCATTTGCTGATAATCAAGTCTATCACTATCTTCCTTGTACGTAGTGACTTCTATATAAGGACCAAAAATCCCCATCGCCTTATCGCCAAACTCATTTCCAGCATCAAGCTTTTCTTGTACTTCTGGCGGAATAATCTTAAATTCGGGATGATGCTTATCAAGCCACAACATCCTTGGACACTGCAATCCTCTCATAAAATCCGTTTTCGTTACACCCATTTCAATTCTCCTTCATTTTATCTTAACAAAGTAAATATGACAGTTTACGTCATATATAAAAATTTATTTAAAAATCTTTATAAAAAATGGCGCATATCTTTTCAATATACGCCGTTGACATCTTTTGCATTATAATCATTTTGATATTAGAGCCACGTTTGCTAAAAATATACTTCACGATTATACTTTGCATTCCAGTATACAACTCTGAATTTAGCGTTTCTAAGAGACGTTCTCTTGAATTCAGGAATTGAGAGTATCTTATTTTTCAAACTTCGGCTTTGCATCTCATCTACAAATATAGTTTCCCCTATCACGTATCTCGTGGAACCTGGTGTAGAAAGTATGTAGATGCAACTATTGTTTTTTAGAATGTTTTTTATATTCTCAATAAGATTGTTAAATCCTTCTTCGCTTGCAAGATACTCTTGGTACCAACCACCAAAGAACAAGGTAAATCCATTACCCAGTTTCACTGCTAAGTTATTAGTTCCTTCCGGATTTATTACTGATATAAAATACTGACCGTCATCTAAGAAATCATAACCTTTATCATCGGCAGTATGTACTTCTGTTTTAAATTCCTGAAGAGTTTCTAATAACATGTCTAATTTGCTTGTCGTAAATAATAAATTTTCTTTCATGTTAACTCCTCCTGTTTTTTTACATAAAAAGAGGCAAACTCATCCATTGGACAAGTCTGCCTTGTGTAGACTGCCGATTTATGTACTTAATATTATATCAAACTTGATAAAATTTTTCAAGCATAAACCGACCGTCAAAATTAAGTTTTTACTTAGTTGTTAATATAACTAGCATTTCAATCCAGAAATTCATATTTTTATCCATTGAATTCCATAATCTATTTGATATTACCTTAAATGCAGTTGCTCTTAACCTGTAATAATGCCTTTCCGATATCTCTAATTTGTTTGCAACCTCAGTTAAAATTAATTTCTCAGGTGCAATATACGATTGATAAATTAATTGATACAAAAGTTCCCCTTGATAAGCATATCTTTTTAAGGAATCTACAGCAACATTTATTCTATCTATAATTAGTCTCGCTTGTGTAATCCCCTCTAATCTATGCTCTAATCGCCTATTCCCATACGCCATCTCAACATCTAATCGACTAATTAGTTTATCGATATTCTCAAATGGCTGCTCTAGTTCGTCTGAAATTTCCTCAGGAAAAGTTTCTAACACCCACGCAAGATTTCTATATTGCTTCAGCATTAATTCAGTATTGTGATAAACACGACGTTGCTTACTTTGTTTTGCTTTACGAATTCTTTCCTCGGCAATATTTTCGTCTTCAATAAGGCCAGTCCTAACAAACAACTGCACCATTTTCTTTATCTCATCTTTCTTTTCGGTAAAGATATTGCTATTAGATTTATTTCCCATAACACACCTCCTTATAAAGACTGTAGAATGACGTAGGTTCTCCATTTACATCAACAGGAATATTCCATAAAATCCGAGCCAACAATTTATACGCTAAACTCCTTAATTTGTAGCAGTATGTTATCGATATCCCTAATTCGTTTGCAATTTGCAAAGTGGTTTTTTCTCTGCAACTAAAATATGCCTCTTTCATTATGTAGTAGAGTTTCTCTCCTTTTTCGGGAAATCTACTTAATCTCTCTGTGGCATTCTTCAAAGCCTTCAACAATACATAAATGTTTCTAATTGAAGCAATCTCTGATTGCAAAGACTTATTTGCTGGTTCCCAACAAATTAGTTTCTCAAACGATATTTCTTTGGGTAAGCCGTATTCTTTGTACAAATTTTCTTTTAATAAACCTAGTTCAAAATAATACGTCCTATACATCTGCATAGCCAGTAACACTACTCTTTTTTTTGCCGATTCAAAATTTTTCAATGACATTTCTCGTACATCACTTTTAGCTGAGGCACCTTTACTTCTTAGCATTTTTGTTCTCCTTTTTTCCGACAATCCAAGAAGCTCACATGGACCACGTATTTTATTTTTTCTAAACTTTACCTTTGTAGATATATAAATACCTTTGCAGTCATACCAATAATTACAGAAACTCCAACACGGAGAAATATACGCGCGTATTATATAATCAAAAAGTGCAACGCTATTTTCTTTTTGAAAATACTTTTCAATTAATAATTCACTATATTCGTGTATGAGTACAGCTAAATTAGAATGCCTACAATCAATTCCATACTCGTTAAAAATCTCTTTTGTTTTTATCAATATTGCTTCAATCTTTTCTGAATCAGGAATTTGAATCTCTTTATTTACTGGATAAAGTTTGTTGTAGATTAAGCAACCGTAAGTTCCGGGTAGACGTATTAATTTATATACCTCCTTGTTTTTTTGGAAAAATCTCCATGTCTTTGTCTTCTCCCAGCCCCAACGCTTACTTAGAGCTTCTAAAGACAAAAACGAAAAAAAATCGCCAAACGTGACACCTGGAGAAAAAAAAGTTAAAAAATTTTTTTGATCATTAAAAATGGTATGTATCCAAAGATCTAACCAAGCGTCAGATTCTTCAAATACATACCCTTTTTCAATAAGTCTTTCAGTAATATTTCTTGGAACACAAATAAAACCAAATTCATTTGTTGCATACACATTATCGTTTTCACATTCTGCCCCAGAACACTCAAACACGTAATCTAAAATCTTATACCTAAGTTTTTTTGTATCTCCCTCCAATTCATATTCTATATATCCAAGTTCGGATAGTTTACTCAAAATATCTAAAGCTTTTTGTTTATTCGAAACTTCTAGGATACTTTTAAGCCCCATAACGCCTCCGACCCATTCTCCCACCTCAACTTTATTTACGTGGCCGCAATAAAATGCGTTTCCTTTTCTAAAAGCAACGCGTGAAGCAAGTTTAGCCCAATATCCCATAATCCCTTTTCCGCGAGGCAATAGATCCCTTCTTAACTTTACCCATTTGTACTTAAATAGACATTTCATAATTTACTCCTAAATAAAAAAAGCCGATTTTCATCGACTTCTTCACTTAAAAATTTTATTTGGTTGTTTATTATTATATACTATGTATATAATACTCATCTATAAATTACTACACATCCAATGGTACGAAACTCCCGTCTTTCCCGCGACGCGGTATCCTTCTATATACGCGTTTTTACCCGATCCGTCCGACACGACTTTTTCAAGCATCGACGACACGATTTTCGAAGCGCGTTCACTTATAGGTTCCGACTTTACTTTAGGATAAACGCGTTCCGCGATTATTCCGTTTTCGTTGTATATCTCACTCACAAGATACGGCGTATAATATTTTCCGCCGTTTATAGCCGCCGCGGTAGCCGACGCAAGTTGCAAAGCCGTAACCGCTATCGTCTGCCCGAACGCTATTCTCGCAAGATCGACGTTTTGCACCGCGGACACGGGAAGCACCATACCTTGCGATTCGCCTCCGAAATCTATACCCGTAACGCTTCCGTAATTGAACGCTTCTATATACTTATACATCGTTTCTTTTCCGAGCGACGTAGCAATATCGACGAAAATCGGGTTACAACTGTTGTTTAACGCACCTTGAAGGTTTAAGTTTGAGTGTTTGCCGTTATTGTGCATACTCCAACACTTGACTTTCTGACCGTCTACGTAACGATAGCGAGACGAAGAAAACACGTGTTCCGTCGAGTACGCCGACTTATTTTTATCGAGGTATTCCTGAACGTTTGCGGCGGCGGTTAAAATCTTAAAAGTCGACCCCGGTTCGTACACGTCGCAAACTATCGAATTTCTACCGAGCGCGTTTAACAGACTTATATCGTCTCGCGGAATTTCGTTGAGATTAAACGACGGCTTAACGCACATCGCTCTGATTGCGCCCGACTGAGGATCTAAAATGAGAATTTTCACAGACTTCGCGCCGTGAATTTTCATTGCTTTATCCGCAGCCGCTTCGCATAATTGTTGAACTTCGTAGTCAACGGTAAGTTTAAGGTTTAACCCGTTTTTAGCGGGAATATACGACGCTTTTCCTCCGTCGATTTCAACGCCTACTATGTCGGTTTCGTATAAAATTTCGCCGTTCGTACCCGACAAATATTTATCGTAATAAAGTTCGAGCCCCGACTGTCCCTTTCCGTCCGTCGAAGTAAAACCTAACACCGCGGTCAAAAACTCGTTATACGGATACACCCTCGAATTATCGCGCGAATAATACACTCCGCTTAAACTTCTCTTTAAGAGCGCGTCGATTTTTTCTTTCGGCACTTGTTTTTTCAATGTAATTTCGCTCGACGAAGTTTTTTCCAACCGACTTTTTACGTACTCTTCGCTAAGTTCTAAAATTTCCGTCGCAGCGGAACACAATCCGTTTACGTCGGTTACCGCTTTTTTTCTCACGAAAACGGTATAAGTATCGTCGTTATCGGCTATTATTACGCCGTTTCTGTCGGTAATTTTTCCGCGCGCGGCTACGACGGGTATCTCTCTCGTCCATTGATCCAATGCCTTTTCTTGTAAATTTTCGCCGTTTATTACTTGTACGTATAATAATCTACCGAAAACGCACAAAAATAAAAAGGCTATCGCGATCGTTATCGCAAATAACCTCTTTCGTAAAACCGTTATGGAATAATCGTTTATTTTCTTTTTCTCCTTTCGGTTTATATTAAAATTTATTCTCTAAGATAAAATTATATTACTTTTTTATCATTCCGTATTCGCTTTCAGCGATTTCCGCTACGTAAGCGTCGGAGGACACGGCGTCGATTTCCGCAGCGACGGTGTTATATTCCGCAACGACGGCGTTAAGTTTCGCGGAGGTTTCCGCGTTACCCTTAGAGAGCATCGCAAGCACGCCCGTATTCAATACGATAAGCGTTAATATAAGCGCGACTGCGATAGCGTACAAAGCAACGACGAGTTTACCCTTTGCGTTTAAACGGTAACCTTCGCTTACTTCCTCTTTTTGTTTCGCCATATCGTTAAATACTTGCGCGTTGTCCGCGGTATCTCCGAACTGCATCGTCGTGGAAGTAGGTTGTATATCCTCGTCGGTAGCGGTTTCAACTCTCGCTTCGACGGGAGTTTCTTCTATTACGGGCGTTTCGCTTTGCGCGATAACGGTCGAAGCCGCTTCCGCGATTTCTTCATCCTTATATTTTTCGTAATTCATAATACGGTCGAGATTTTTTTGCATTCTCGCCTTGGCTTCTTCTAAATCGGTATCGCAAACGGGCTCGCTCATATAATCCCTATACGAGTCGGGCATTTTACGTTCTAAAACGTCCACCGCGGCGTTGCCTGCCGATACAAAACTTATGGGTCTCCTTGTCGTTATCATAATTTTCTCCTTTAATAGGTTTATTATTGCGGATATTAAATTATTTTTTCCGCTATACGAAGTTTCGCGCTTTTCGACCGACCGTTTTCCGCTTGCTCTTTTTCGCTCGCGACGACGGGTTTTTTAGTAATAATCTCTATTTCTTTTTTCTTTCCGCATACGCATACGGGAAGACTTTTATCGCAAATGCAATCGGTTTCAAGTTCCTTAAAAACCTTTTTGACTATTCTATCCTCTAACGAATGAAAGGTTATTACCGCGATGCGTCCGCCTTTTTTTAGCCCGCGTATCATATCGGTAACCGCTTCGCCGAGTCCGTCGAGTTCGCCGTTGACTTCTATTCTCAACGCTTGAAAAGTCCGTTTCGACGGGTGCCCGTCTTTTTTAAACTTCTGCGGTATGCTCTTTTCGATAACCGCGTTAAGTTCGCCCGCGGTGCTTATCGGCTTTACCGCTCTCGCTTTAACGATATTGAAAGCAATTCTATCGGCAAACCGTTCTTCACCGTATTCCGTTAAAATGCGTTTCAACTCACGTTCTCCGTATTCGTTCACGATCGTCAACGCCGAAAGAGGATTGCTTTTATCCATTCTCATATCGAGAAGTTCGTTATCCGCCATGTATGAAAATCCGCGGCTTCTGTCGTCGAGTTGAAAACTCGAAACTCCTAAATCGAGAAGTATTCCGTCAAAACCGTCTATTTTAAGGTTTCGTTTTATCTCGGCGAAATTCTTGAAATTATCTTTAACGATCGTAAATCTGCCGTCGAACTCTTTTAATCTTTCCGTCGCTCTTTTAATCGCGTAATCGTCTAGGTCGGTTGCGACTAATTTTCCGTGAGGTGCGCTTTTCTTTAATATCTCGTAAGAATGCCCGCCTCCGCCGAGAGTGCCGTCGAAATAAATTCCTCCGTCTTTGACGTTAAGCCCGTCTATACTCTCGTTTAACAGTACCGAAACGTGTTTATACTCACTCATCGTCTTGTAAACTTCCGAAAGCGTCGGCAAGTTCGCCGAAGTCGACGTTATTAAAGTAATCGTTCCACACTTCCTCGCTCCAAATCTCCACGCAGTTAGGTCCCTTAAACACGACGACGTTTTTTTCTATCTTGGCGTATTTGCGGAGGTTTTCAGGTAAAAGTATTCTGCCCTGTTTATCTTCTTCCGCTTCCCAACTGTTGTAGAGAATATATCTCGCGACTTGCAACTGCTTTTCTTTGAAGGGGTTAATTTTTTTAAGCGCGGCTTTCACGCTTTTCATCTGTTCCGCGGTGTAGACGTACAAGCAACCGCCCGTTCCCACGGTAACGGTATAGCCGTCGCCGAGTTCTTCGCGCAGTTTAGCCGGTATTCTCATTCTGTTTTTCGCGTCTAATTGGTGCGTGTAATTTTTGCCTGACACGGAACTTACCCCTCCTTTTTCTTATTGTGTATGAAAATTGTATCATATATTTTGCCCACTGTCAACCACTTTTAAAGATTTTTTTTGATTTTTTTAAAATTTTTATCAGAATTTTCGGAGACGATTAACCACTTTTTCAAAAAAAAACCTGTTAAAGCGGGCGTTTTCGCCGACAAATCTTAACTCAAATCCCTTGTTATTTACTGACGATTTTAAGTTTTTAAGTTTTTTACTTACGACTTTTGCGGTATAAAAATTTCCGTTAGATATAATTTTTGGCTTAAAGTGGTTAAAAATTTTATTTTGAACGAAAGCGTAGTGCGTGCAACCTAAAATCACGTTATCGAACGCGCCCGTTTTATCGTATGCGGACAAGCCACCAAGCGTTAACGCCTTAGTAAGTTCTCCGTCAACGTCTGAATTTTCTAAATTTCCCGCATTGTTTTCTATCGTAGCGGCAAGATTCGGAAGTGCGACGGGATAAACGTTATCGTATCGGGCGGTTCGACGATAATTCTCTATCGTTCTCGGCGTTGCAAGAAACAAAGTCCGCTCGCCGGATAACGCAGCTTTCTCAACGGGCGGAAAAACGCCGAACGTCGGAACGTTTATAATCGAACGCAAATTTTCCGATACGGTTACGGACAAAGTATTGCAAGCAAGAACGATAGCCTTTAAGCCAAACGAATCGAGATAAAAAATATTCCGCGCGGTAAGCAAAAGCAAATCTTTTTCGGTTCTGCTGCCGTACGGAGCGTTTTTATTGTCGCCGAAGTACAAATATCTCTCGTTCGGCATAACTTTAATCAGTTCGAGCAGCGTCGAGATTCCCCCGACTCCGCTGTCTAAAACACCTATATAACCGTTATTCATAGTAAATTTTATGATAATATTCGGCGATTTAGGTAAAAACAAATTAAAAAGATAAAAAACAAGCGTAAATGTAGTTGCTTTTAATATTTTTTTATGTTAAAATATTTAGCGAATAAAAAGATTATTTTAAGGAGCGCATATAAAATGCCAAATATTAAATCCGCAAAAAAGAGAGTATTGGTTAACTCTAAAAAAACCGAACAGAACAAAGCAATTCGTTCCGCTTTTAAAACCGAAATAAGAAAGGTCGAAGCGCTTATCAAAGAAAACAAGTTAGAAGAAGCGAAAGCCGCTCTTCCCGAAGCCTTCAAGGTTATCGACTCCGCCGCTACCAAGAATATAATTCATTCTAACAACGCGGCTCACAAGAAAGCGAAACTTTCCAAGAAAATCTCCGACGCGTCCGCAACCGTCGTTGCAGCACCCGTTGAAGAAGTTAAACCCGTAGAAGAAGTTAAGGTTGAAGATTCCGTAGCGGAAGCAACGGAAGAAGTTAAACCCGTTAAAAAGACTACGAGAAAAACTACCGCTAAAAAAACCGTCGCTAAAAAAGACGCGGAAGAAAAAGCGGAATAATTTCGTTTATGCAAATTTTACGGCGTGCCACTAGGTGCGCCGTTTTATTATGCTATTATTTAGTTAAATAACCGACTACCCCCTTAAATATCGCGTACGACACCGCGTTTTGATATTCTTCCGTTATTAAAAGAGCCTCGTCTTGCGGATTGGATAAAAATCCGCACTCGACAATAACCGACGGAACGTCTGAACAGTTTAGAATAAAATAATCCCCCGTCAACGCGGAATACTCGCGAACGCATTCTTCCATACCGTTAAAACTGTTTTGTATACTGTCGGCAAGAAATTTCCCACTTTCATCGCCTTTTTTGTAAAACACTTGCGCACCGCGTCTGCTTTTTTGAGCGTAATTATTCATGTGCACGCTGATAACCAACGCGGGATTTTCTTTCTCGATAATCTCTTTCCGCTTCTTCATATCTCTCTTTTTAAGATTTCCCGTCGCCGCGCCGTAGAGTCCCGCCGAGGAACTGCGAGTCAAAACGACGGTCATCCCCGCGTCGACGAAGTATTTTTCGAGCCGCTTTACCACCGCGAGATTTAATTCGCTCTCCTTTACCCCCGTATTTACACCCGATACGCCACCGTCTATACCGCCGTGCCCCGCGTCAAGAACGATTTTAATCTTAGACGCGTCGAGACTTCCAGATGCGGTTTTCGACAACGCGCTTAAACAAAACGCCATAGTAAGCGCGGTTATCACGAGAACGGTTACTATAAGAATACTTCGTCTTTTTAATACTATCATATATCTCCTTAACGAAAGTTATCGACAATTCCACATTTTTAATTGTTAATAAAAAGTATAATTGTTGATAACCTCTATTATTATACGGTTTTCCGTCCGTAAATATGATAACAGTTAAAACGACAAAACGAAAACTCCGCAATGAAAAGCGGAGTTTTCTGTTATATTACGATTGAATACGTATTACTTTTTAGCAACGGGAACTTTTTTGAGTTTTGCAAATCTGGGAAGCCCGTCTTCTTTAAGCATATTCGGTTCGCCTTGGATAAGCGGAAGAGCGTATTTAACGAATTCGTCGGAAATGCCCGTTCCGTTATCGGTAATCCATTCGAGCGGTACGGTCTTTTCGGTGTTAGCCGCAAGTTCAAGCGGAAGAAGTTTGTATTCGCAAACGTATTTATCCCCTTCTTTTCTCGCGTAGCAAACCATTTTATCCGTTTCGCCCGCAACCGCCGCTTTAACAGCCTGCTTGCCCGCTTCGAACGTTTCCTCGATATCGGTGCCGGACGCGCAGTGTGCTCCGCATCTCTGCATAAGCGAAAGTTCGATTGCACGGGTTTTAATTCCCGTCGCTTCTTTTACGATATTAGCGAGGTTAGCCGCAACGCCGCCGAGTTGAGCGTGTCCGAAACTATCGCGTGCGCCCGCTTTGCCGAGAACTTCGCCGATGAGAACGCCGTCTTTGTTCTTGATGCCTTCGGATACGCAAACGATACACTTATTGTTGTTTTTAGCAAGAACGTCTTTAACGTCCGCAACGAATTTATCCACGTCGAACGGAACTTCGGGAAGATAAATAAGATCCGCGCCTAAGCCTTTACTGTTGGCAAGCGCCGCGCTTGCGGTAAGCCAACCCGCGTTTCTACCCATCGCTTCGACGATGCAAATCATACCGGTATCGTAAACTTTGGCGTCGAGGTTGATTTCCATAATGGTGGTTGCGATATACTTCGCCGCGCTAGCAAATCCGGGGCAGTGATCGGTACCGAAAAGGTCGTTGTCGATAGTTTTCGGAACACCGATTACGTTCATATCGTAACCGGACTTTGCCATATACTTGCTTATTTTGTTGCATGTATCCATACTGTCGTTTCCGCCGTTGTAGAAGAAATATCTAACGTCGTATTTCTTGAACACTTCGAGCAATCTCTTGTAGTCGGTGTCGTCAACGTCTGCGTCTTTAAGTTTATATCTTACGGAACCCATAGCGGACGACGGAGTGTTCTTCAAAAGAAGAAGTTCTTTTTCGTCCTCTTTAGAGATATCGAAGAATTCTTCGTTCAAAATACCTCTAATGCCGTGAGCCGCGCCGTAAACGTTGGTGATTTCGGGAGATTTAAGACCTTCCAAAAACACGCCCGCCGCGCTGGCGTTGATAACCGACGTAGGACCGCCGGACTGTGCGAATACCAATGCACCCTTCAAACCTTTCATAATTTATATCTCCTAATATATTTTTTCTAATTTAGTTTTTCTATCGAACGTTACAAACTCAACACGTGCGCTATGTCGTAAAGTTCCGCGTCGAAAGATTTTTTCGCGTTTTTCACATCCTCGAAAGAAACGGTAACGAGTTTATTGTGTCTTATGCCGATTGCACAACTGTCTTTGTCGTTTTTAAGCAATTCGACCGCTTTATAACCGAATCTCGCAGCAAGCAAACGATCTTGCATATTCGGTGAGCCGCCGCGCTGAATGTATCCGAAGTTGGTTACTTTTACGCTTATGCCGCTCTTTTCTTGTATATACGCAGCAATTTCGTCGCGATTTCCCGCGCCTTCCGCCAATATAATCATATTTGAAGTTTTTCCGCGCAGATAACTCTTTTTTATTTTAGAAGCGATATCGTCGAGATTGTACGGAATTTCGGGAACGAGAACGTATTCTGCTCCGCCTGCTACGCCGGCGTATAACGCGATATCTCCACACGCTCTGCCCATAACCTCTAAAAGACAAACTCTGTCGTGCGAGTGCATCGTGTCTCTAAGATTGTTTATCGCGCCCAAAACGGTATTTACCGCCGTATCGAAACCGATCGTGTAATCCGTATACGCGAGATCGTTGTCGATAGTGCCGGGGATTCCGACTACCTTTATTCCGAAGTTGTCGGAAAGATCTTTCGCGCCCCTAAAAGTACCGTCGCCGCCGATAACGACGAGCCCTTCTATACCGTAAGCGGAAAGAGCCTCCGCCGCGCGGCGTTGAACTTCGACGTCCTTAAATTCGGGACATCTCGCCGTTCTCAAAAAAGTGCCGCCCTTATGTATCATATCCGAGACGGAACGCGTTCCGAGTCTTGATATTTCACCCTTGACGAGCCCCGCGTATCCTCTTTCCACGCCGTATATGTCCATATTCATATTTAGCGCGGTACGGACTACCGCTCTTATACAGGCGTTCATTCCCGGCGCGTCGCCGCCGCTTGTCAATACTGCAATTTTATCCATATATTTCACCTGCCTCGTATTATAGTCTTAAAAATATTTCAAATAATATTTTATCATATCCGAGCGAAAAATCAAATCGTTTTAACGTACGTTAGCGTTTTTTCTTAAAGAAAATTATATTATTCTCTTTAAGCAGTCCCTTTAATTCCGCAAGCAACGCTTCGCACTTTCTGACGGAACAACGCGCATCGTACTTTTTACCGTCGATTGCGATTATTACGGGGATATTTCCCGGATAACTTTCGATAACGTCGCGAACGGAATCGAGAAGAGTTTTCTCGTTTGACGGTAAAATAAGTCCCATATATTCCGTTTCGGGCGAAAGTTCTACTTGTTGCTCCGCTTCCTCGTCCTCTATTTTAGATATTCTGTCGACGGTAATCGACACTTCGTTGCCTTTTATATGCAGTTTTCCGGATATTTCGACGAGTTCGTCGAGTACGGCAAATTCTTTCGCCTCAGTATAAATTCTCGGAAACAAAACACATTCAACCGCGCCGTGTAAATCTTCGACCGTGATAAAGCACATAAACGAACCCGTTCTCGTCATTACTTTATCAACCGCAACGATTATTCCCGCAAACTTAATTCTGTCGCCCTCGTGAACGGAGTTATATACTCTCACCGTTTCTTCGGAAACACCTTCGTCCTCGTCTGGAATAATTTCCTCGTAGTCGTCGAGTTGACTCGTCGAAAACTCGTATTTAGCAAACTTATCGCGATAGTCGGAAAGCGGGTGTCCGGTCAAGTAAATTCCGCATACTTCCTTTTCTTTTAACAACTTCGCCTTAGAATTAAATTCCGGTATATCGGGATAATCTATTTTCAAAACGTCGTCGTCTTTAAGCAACGTATCGAAAAGGGATATTTGCGCTTGATTTTTAGTTTTATTTATATCGACTACTCTATCGAGAAAAGATGAAAACACTTCGTCGAGTTGCGAACGCGGTTTACCGAAACAATCGAACGCTCCCGCAAAAATGAGGTTTTCAAGCATTCTCTTATTCATATTGAACTGCGCGCAACGCTTAACGAAATCTTCGAAAGATTCGAATTTTCCGTTAGCCTTTCTCTCGTCGGTTATTTGTTGAATTATACCTATGCCGATATTTTTTATCGCGCCGAGTCCGTAACGTATTTTCCCGTCTTTAACGGAGAACATTGCCATTGACTCGTTTATATCCGGCGGCAAAACGGGTATTCCCTCTTCCTTCGCGTAAGTGGTATACTGTTTTATATCGGATATATTCGATATTCTATTGTTCAAAAACGCCGTAATAAACTCGGGTTCGTAATACGTTTTTAAGTACGCCGTTTGATAGGTTACGAGCGAATACGCCGCCGCGTGTGATTTATTGAACGCGTATTTTGCGAAGTCTTTCATTTGAGACCAAATCTCTTTCGCGACTTCTTCCGACACGCCGCGCTTTAAGCACCCGTCAATCGCTTGAGATACTTTGCCGTGCGAGTCCGTCGTTTCGCCTTTGCCGTGTATAAATACGACTTCTTCTTTCTCCATTTCAGCTACTTTCTTTTTACCCATCATACGGCGAACCATATCCGCTTGTCCGAGAGTATAGCCCGCGAGCGACTGAACGATTTTCATAACCTGTTCTTGATATACGATACAACCGTAAGTCTGCTCTAATATGGGTTTTAACAGCGGGTGCAAAAAGGTAACTTTTTCGGGGTTGTGCTTGTTCTCGACGAATTTCGGGATTGCGTCCATAGGTCCGGGACGATAAAGCGAAACCGCCGCTATTATATCTTCTAAACAAGTAGGTTTAAGTTCTTTCAAAAACTTTTTAAAGCCCGCCGATTCAAGTTGAAATATAGCGTCAGTATTTCCGCTCGATATGAGTTCGTAAACCTTGGGATCGTCGTAAGTGCAATCGTCGAAGTTGATTTCAACGCCGTGATTTTCTTTTACGTAGTCTATGCAGTTTTTAATATCGGACAAGTTTCTAAGTCCCAAAAAGTCCATTTTGAGAAAGCCCAAGTGTTCTAACTCTACGCCCGTATATTGACTTGTTATATCGTCGCCGTTACGAGACAGAGGCATGTGTTGGTCTAATATATCGTGTCCGATAATAACGCCGCAAGCGTGCGTACTGCTTTGACGCGGCGTATCCTCTAAACGCATAGCGATATCCGCGACGCGTTTTATTTCAGGGTTTTCGTTATACAAATCGACGAGTTCGTTTACGGCGAAGTGCGCGGACGTAAGCCCTTCTTTTTCTTCTTTTTTAGACGGTTTATAAAAGCCGAAAACCTTTTGCAAAATGTTCGGGCGTTTAATCTCTATATCCTTGCCCATTTTAGTTTGCTTCGCGGGTATGGCTTTGGTTATTTTGTCGCAGTCCGCGTAAGAAACACCGAGCGCTCTCCCCACGTCTTTTATGGCGTTTTTAGCCGCCATCGTGCCGAAAGTAATTATTTTACATACTCGGTTTTCGCCGTATTTGCCGCGAACGTATTCTATTACTTCTTGACGACGGCAATCTTCGAAGTCGACGTCGAAGTCGGGCGCGGAAACACGCTCCGCGTTTAAGAAACGCTCGAAGTACAAATCGTATTTTAACGGATCTATATTTGTTATGCCGATTAAATAAGCAACGATTGAACCTGCGCCGCTACCTCGCCCGGGGCCTACGGAGATTCCGCGTTCTCTCGCGGCATTTATATAGTCCCAGACTATAAGAAAGTATTCGACGAAGCCTTGTTTTTCTATAACGGCGAGTTCGCTTTCTATCCTCTCTCTTATTTCGGGCGTTTCCGCTCCGTACTTTTTCTTTATACCTTTATCAATGAGTTTTCTAATATAAACTATCGGCGTGTCGCCCGTATCGGGAACGTACCGAGGGAACATATAATGCCCGTAAGTAAACTCAAAATTACATTTATCCGCTATTTCGAGCGTAGTTTTAAGCGCATCCTCTTCACCGGGAAACAATTCCGCCATTTCATCGTAACTCTTTAAGTAGTAGTCGTCGGAATTAAATTTCATTCTGTCGGGATCGTTATAATTTTTACCCGTTTGAACACATAACAATACGTCGTGCGGTACGGCGTCGGATCTGTCCACGTAGTGAACGTCGTTCGTTACGACGAGTTTAATCCCGTACTTTTTGGCGTACACGCGGAGGTAATTGTTTACTTCGCGCTCCTCGGGTAATCCGTGATTTTGCATTTCAAGATAAAAATCTTCACCGAAAACGCCCTTGAACCATCTGACGAGATCTTCCGCTTTATCGTAATTGCGATGTAATATCGCTTGCGGAATATCGCCCGCTATACACGCGGAAAGACAAATAAGCCCTTCGCTGTGTTTTTGTAAGGTTTTTAAATCTATTCTCGGTTTATAATAATAACCGTCGCGGAACGCAATCGCATTGAGCGTCGCTATATTTTTATAACCTTGTTCGTTTTTGACGAGCAAAACCAAGTGTCTGCGATCGCTCTCTTCAGAATCTACGTTCCTTGATTTTACGGTGAGATCGTCGCACACGTAAAATTCCGTGCCGAAAATGGGCTTTATCGTCTTGTCCCCGCGTTCTTTCGCCGCTTTGTTATAATCGCAACACGCGTCGTAAAAAGTAACCGCGCCGTACATATTGCCGTGATCGGTCATGGCAAGCGCGGGCATACCGAGCAACGCCGCTTTTTTTATAGCGAGCGGAATGGTTGCGAGTCCGTCTAATAAACTGTACTCGGTGTGAAGATGTAAATGAACGAATTCAGACATAATTACCTCAGTCCTCGTTTGAAAGAGAAACAATTTTTCTTAATCTGTGATTTAGACAACTTCTGCTTACGTTAAGCCGTTCGGCAAGTTCTGCAAAGGTGTCGTTCGGGTTTAGTTTTCTTGCGATCGCAGTATCACGCAACTCCGACTTTAACGCCGAAAATTTTCCCGCTTTTTCAAGTTTTTCTATCGCCGCTATTTGTTTTGCCGCCGCGTTCACCTGCTTGTTTACGTTGCCTACGTCGCAGTTCGCTTGGCGGTTAGAGTTGTTTGAAAGTTCGCGTTCTATCATAACGTCCGTCAATTTCAATACGGAAACGGGCGCGGGCAAAAACGCTATAAAATCTTTAACGACTTCCGCGCTTTTAATGTATAGCACGAAGTTTTCTTTTCGGCGTGAAATTTTGGATTTAATTCCGAACGAAAACAACGTCTCAGACACGGCAAGAGCGGTTTTAGAATGTGAAAAAACGAGTTCTAAAACGTACGCACCGCCCGCGTCTTGCGGAATGGAACACAATCCGCACGAAACGAACAACCCGCGCAAAAACGCCTTAATCGCGTTTTCGTCCCCGTCGCACACCTTAAACAAGTCGTAACAAACGTTTATTCCGTCGGCGGTCGTTTCGGTAATTCCGAGATATTCGAGTGTCTCGCTCGCTTTTTCGCCGTAAACGTTGACAAAAACCATATCTTTTTTATTAAGACGATCCTCGGAAACTTCAACCTCGCGAACTTCGTAACCGCAAAGCGTTTTAAGGTATTCCGCCGAAATTTCCGCAAAGCGTTCGTCGGGAACTTTAAACTCCAAGCCGTATTCCCCGTCCTTTTCGTAAAGCGTTCCACCGCCGCGAACGAGCCCCGATAAAAAGGTTTTCTTAGTTTTAACGTCCTTGGCTGGCTTTAACGCTATCTCGTCTTTTATAACCTTACCGAAATTCATCTTCCCGCGGACTCCTTAAACTTCTTAAACCTAAAATCGGGAAGTCTGCCGTCGATATTCATTATTCTGTCAGTCGGAAAATTAAGGCGTTCTATCATTTTTTCAACTAACGATATTTCGCCTACCCTATCGGGCGAATGAGCGTCGGATCCGATAACGAATTTAACGTCGGTTTTCAATACTTCGTATATTTCGTCGTCGGACAAATGGACTTTCTTCGCGTTTAGTTCTATATACGTGCCGTAATCGGCTGCCGCTTTCGCAACTTCCGCGGCGTCCGCGTAGCAGCAAAAATTAAGGTGCGTTATCACGTCCACGGGGTTGTTTTTTATTACGTTTATATACGCTTTCGTATTGCGTTTTATTAAACTTTTCGAGACGTTTTCGCGCTTAAAAACGGAGGAATTTACGAAGTTCGGTATAAACATAGTAAAAAAACTTCCGCCCTTATACGTAACGAATTTATGCACGCCCGCAAGAAAAATATCGAAATAATCGTAAAGCGCGGGTTTTAAGTCCGCCGTTCCGTCCGTTCCAACGATATTAGATTCTATACCGAGTAGAACGTTTACGTCCGTAGTTTGTTTCGCTAACTCTATGCGTTCGCGCATAATCGGCAGTTTTCGGCGGTTTAACCCGAAAACGGGGTGAGCAAAACCGTGATCGGATATACCGAGTTCCGTAAGTCCGTTTTTCGCGGCGGCTTCCGCATTGTCCGCTATATCGCCTTTACCATGCGAAAACACGGTGTGCGTGTGATAATCGGCGTTAAGTTTCATATAAACTCCCCTATAAATTCGACCTCTTCTTTAAGTTGTACGCCGAATTTTTCTTTAATCGTATTTTTTACGCGCGCTATTAACTCGTAAACGTCTTTAGCCGTAGCGACGGAATTGACGGAGATAAAATTAGCGTGTTTTAGCGACACGGACGCGCCGCCGACGGAATACCCTTTAAGTCCCGCTTCCTCTATTAGTTTGCCCGCCTTATAATCTTCGCCGTTTAAGAAAACCGAACCGCAACTTCTGCCTTGCGGTTGCAAGGTTTTTCGTTTATCGAGATAATATTCCGAACGCTCTTTAATCGTTTGAAAATCACCGCGGTTTAGCGCGAAAGTTGCGGAAACGATTATTTCCTTTCTTCCCTTAAAAACGCTTTTCCTGTAACCGAACGCACAGTTTTCGGCACTGCGGTTTTTTATTTTGCCGCAGCACACCGTTTGTACTTCGGAAACGACGTCTGCCATAGAAACGCCGAACGCTCCCGCGTTTTGACATATCGCGCCGCCTACCGTCGCGGGTATACCCGCTAACCTTTCAAAACCCGAAAGTGAATTTTGCGCGGCGAAATCGGCAAGTTTTTTAAGCGAAGTTCCGCACGAGGCGAATACTTTGTCTTGCTTTAAGAACACGTCGGATAGATCTGCGGTCGTTATAATAATCCCGTCGAAGCCCTTGTCCGACACTAAAAGATTCGTTCCGTAACCTATTATCTTATACTTAACTTTGCACGCGCGAGCCGCCGTTACGACGGAACTTAACGCAAACAAACTTTTCGGCGAAGCGAAAAATTTCGCGTTGCCGCCCACGCCTAACGACGTTTTCTTTTTCATCGGTTGGTTAAAAACGCAGTTTAAATCGTAAATATCTTTAATGCGGTTTTCTAACCCCATATATCTCCTTATACATTTTACTATAAAATAAATTTTTTTTCAAGATTATAAAAGGACTTTTTTAATTTTTATCAAACTCTCTTCGTTCCCTTGCGCCGCTTTATGGGCAAATCGCCGCAAATCAGACAATTCTTCTTTAGAAAGAAACGGCGACAGTCCGAATTTTGCCGTCGTATTAGCCGCCTCCGCAAAAGGTTCTTCGTCATATCTTACGACAAGGTACTGTGAAAACATATTTATTTCGTTAAGACGAGATTGTATCTCGTCGGATAAAAGAAAATTTATAAACCTCTCCGCCAACACGGACTTTTCCGCATCGGACGAAGTCAACGATATAAACTGATTTAAATCGGAAAACGACTTTAAAACCGTCGTTTTTGCCGTAAAGCCTCTATTTTTCAGTCGAACGGCGTCTCTCTGCGTTCCCAAGAGGTAACGAGCGTTTCCGCTTACGAATTTTACGTAAGCGTTCATCGGCGATAAAACTTCCGCATCGACGTACGCGTTTCCTTCGAGAGCGTACGCGACGAGCGGAATAGTGTATTCCGCTTGCGAAACAACGGTCTTTTCGCGCGATTTTAGGTTGCAATCGGAATTTTCAAACAACATATACGCTCCGCGACACCACGCTTCAGCAAAACACTTATCACCTATTTTGCCGTACTTACTCGGTTTATCCGCGGAAATTTCGGACATACCTTCGACGTTAAGCCCGTTCCCGTAAGAGACTAGATCGGGACGAATATTTTCACTAAAAGCCGCCTCGGCACCGCTCACGGTATAATTTACCACCGTAACGAGAACGCCTTTGTTAATTTTTTCAAACGCCCTCGCCACGTCGAGCAAAAACTTGCGCCTCGATCCGGAACCGCCCTCGAACGAATCTATCTGCCAAACGGTTATTATTTTCTTTTCGGGGCTTTCCGCTTTGACTGCAACGTCGGAACTGATTTTCTTCGCGCCATAACAAAACGTAACGGCTATCGCTCCCGCTATTATAGATGCTACCGCAATTCTTATGATCTTCATAATAGAATTATATTCTTCGCATCGCGAAAAATTAACCGACTTTAATTTATTAAAACTTCTCTTCTTAGATAAACTTTGCCGCCGCGCTACGTTAGCGCGGCGGCGTAATATTTTATTCGTTTTCTACTTTTATTTCGTCAATACGTTCGGAATTCTCGCTGCTTACAGGCAATTGATCTTCTTTTCTTGCCGCGATTTCTTTTTTTGTTTTGTCACGACGTATCCACTTTTGGATAAAAGTTCCCGCCAATTTAGTAGACTTTTTGGCGTTTCCCGTTATACTCGTCGCGACAACGACGTCCGTGGTAACGCCCGCCACCTTTTTTACGCCGCCGACGATATCTATATCGAGAGCCTCGTCCGTTTCTTTTATCTCTTTTTGGACTTTTTTCACCGCGCGAACGAATTTTGACTTACCGCTAACGAGCCGTAATGCCGAAGAGGCAAATGCGTTCGCTTGCTTTTTATCGGGAAATTCTATAAACTTTTCCGCCCCGTCGAAATATACTTCGACAATTTTCTTCTTTACGAGTATATGCGGCGCTTCTCTGTAAAACTTTACCGACGACGCCGAATAAACTTCCGTAGGCAACGCCTCTTTTCCGAAAAGACGCTTTATCGTAGTGGTAAAAACGAAGTTTAGGTTAGTCAATATAACTTCCGTCGTCTCTTTGTTTTTGCTTTTTTCGTCGATTTTTCCGTCACGAGTCAAATACGCGTTACCATGGTATAAGATTACTTCGTCTTTACCGAGTTCGTAATTTTTCATTTGCAATCACGCTCCTTTATTTTTCTATAAAGCGACGTGTTTTTTTCGCGAAACGATTACGCTCGCGAAAAACGTAGCGCACCGAGAAACTTTTTCCTATTAAATCTTTAACGCGGAACGTTTAGTTCCGACGGTTGCCGCGGATATTTTATTTATATCGAAATATTTTTCCGCCACGGCGATAACGTCTTTATGGGTTATACCGTCTATCTGCGATATTCTCTCGTTAAAATCAAATTCCTTATCGAGGAAAATAAGCGTTCTGCCGTATAAAAGCATTTGCGAAACGGTGCTTTCTCTGCCCATTATAAACGCGCTTCTCACCTGCTCTTTACCGCGAATAAATTCGCTCTCCGTTATCGGTTCTGTTTTCATTCGTTTTATTTCGCCGAGTATGTTTTCGACCGCGACGTCGCGATTTGCGGTATTAACGCCCGCGTATATCTCCATTACACCGCTATCCTTATACTGCGAAACATAAGAATACACGCTGTAAGCGAGCCCCAACTCTTCTCTTATTTTCTGAAAAAGGCGACTGCTCATACCTCCGCCGAACACGATATTCGCAATGGAAAGAGTGTCCGACTCGTCGCTTTTAACGGATATCGCCGGCATACAGAAAGAAACGTGAGTTTGTTCGATTTTTTTGCATTTATAAAGCGTTTCCGGTTGAGACGGAATACTTAACGCTTGTTTCACGCTTTTCTTAGACGAAAATTTATCTGCGAATAGTTTATCCACGAGCGATTCCGCTTGTTTTATATCAACCTTACCCGCTATGGATATTACCACGTTATCCGCGCGATAATACTTATCCATATATTTTTTTATATCGTCTTTGGTGAATTTTTTAACGTTCTTCGCCGTGCCGAGAATAGTTTGTCCGAGCCCCGTTTTGCCGTAATAACTTTCCGCGAGCAAATCGAGACAAATATCTTCGGGCGTATCCTCGCACATACTTATCTCTTCTAAAACTACGCCCTTTTCTTTTTCCAATTCTTGTTTATCGAATACCGAATTGAAAAATATATCCGACAAAACGTCGAGCGCGTCGCCGAGCCGTTCAGAAGTGGATTTAGTGTAATAACACGTCGTTTCCTTAGACGTATACGCGTTTATCTGCGCGCCTATTCTGTCTATCCCGTCGGATATTTCAAATGCGGAACGCTTTTCCGTTCCCTTAAACAGAGTATGCTCGATAAAATGAGAAATGCCGTTTTCGTCAGGCGTCTCGTTGATACTGCCCGTCTTAACCAAAACGCCGCACGATACCGATACGAAACCTTGCATATCAGCGACTACGAGTCTTAATCCGTTATCGTATTTTTTATAAAATTTCATCTGTTCTCCGTAAAATATATTGTGTGCCGTACGTCGGCTTTTATGTCCTTTAATCACGCAAGATTTTCCGAAACGGTAACGACGTTAAACCCCGCTTCTTTATACCGCTCGATAATGCGCGGCAACGCGGCGAGAGTATGCGCCTTCGGGTGCATAAGAACTAAATCGCCGTTTTCCGCGTTTTCGGTTGCGCGCGAATAAACTTTATTTTCGTCTTTATCTCTCCAATCTATCGTATCTTTCGACCACATTATAACGCGATAACCGTTATCGAAAGCCGCTTTTATCGTCGAATCGGAATAACTTCCCGACGGCGGAGCGAACAAATCGGGTTTTACGCCCGCCAACGCTTCGACGATTTTGCCCGCGTTTACTATTTCGTCTTTGTTTTTATCGTAAGAGATAGTCGCGTGATCTTTGTGAAAATAACCGTGATTGCCTATTTCGTAACCGCTTTGCGCCATTCTTTTTAACGTCGCCTCGTTATCGTCCGCCCAACAACCGCCGACGAAAAACGTCGCTTTTACGCCGTACCCGTCGAAAACGTCCATCATCGAATTAACGATTTCGGTATTCTCGTAAACGTTTATCATAATTGAAACGTTCGGTTTTTCGCGATTGCCGTTATAGACGACGGATGAAACTTGCCCGCCGTAAATCGGAACGCTCGTTTCGGGATAAAAACTCACAGCGAACACGATCGCGAAAACTACGATTAAAGCAAAATCGGTAAATAACGCCTTTTTTCTATCCGACATAAAACACCTCACGAGTAATCTTATGCGAAAGGCGTCCGTCGTAATACTTATCTTCGTAAAATAATTCTGCCGCGCCGTAGAAAACGTCGCGCCGCCGATAAGACGGGTTTTCGCTACGCTTTTCTTGGACGCGGCAGATTTTTATTAGTCGTAAATTAGTCTTTGATTATTTCAAGAAGTTTAAGGTCTATACCCTTTTCGCCTATCTTGATTATTTCAACCTTGACTTTATCGCCGATATGAAGAACTTCTTCTACGCTCTCTATTCTCTTATCGCTCATTCTGGATATGTGAATAAGTCCGTCTTTGCCGGGAGCAAGTTCACAGAACGCACCGACTTTGGGAAGTATTCTCACGACTTCGGATATAAACATATCGCCGACTTCGGGATCTTTCGCGATGGAAAGAATAATTGCTTTCGCGCGTTCTAACTGTTCGTCGTTACCGACGCTCGCAACGTTTACTCTTCCGTCGTCATCGATGTCGATCTTAACACCCGTTTCTTCGATAATCTTGTTTATAACCTTGCCTTGTTTACCTACTACGTCGCCAATCTTGTCGGGAGCGATGTAGAAAGATATAATTCTCGGAGCGTATTCGGAAAGTTTAGGCGCAACTTCGGGAACGCATTCGAGCATCTTGTTGAGAATGAACGTACGTCCTTCGTTAGCCTGTTCTATCGCGGTGTGCATAATTTCTTCGGATATGCCCTTGATTTTAATATCCATCTGGATAGCGGTAATACCTTTCGTCGTTCCCGCGACTTTAAAGTCCATATCGCCGAGGAAGTCCTCTAAACCTTGAATATCCGTCATTACGCGGAATTCGCCGGTTTCTTGATTTTTAATAAGTCCCATAGCGACGCCCGCAACGGGTGCTTTAATGGGAACGCCCGCGTCCATCAACGCCATCGTCGATCCGCAAACCGACGCCATAGACGAAGATCCGTTAGACGACATAATGTCGTTTACTACGCGGATAGCGTACGGAAAGTCGTCCTCCGACGGAATAACCGGAACGAGCGCGCGCTCTGCGAGTGCACCGTGTCCGATTTCTCTGCGCCCCGGAGATCTCAACGCTTTCGCTTCGCCCGTGCAGTAGCCGGGGAAGTTGTATTGATGCATATAACGTTTAGCCGTTTCTTCGTCGAGTCCTTCTAACTTCTGCGCTTCGGAAAGCATAGCGAGCGTACAAGTGGTCAAAGTCTGGGTTTGTCCTCTCGTGAACACCGCCGAGCCGTGAACTCTGGGTAAAACGTGTTTTTCGCACCATATAGGACGAACGTCTTTAAGTCCTCTTCCGTCGGGACGAATACCCTTGTCGAAAATTTTAGCGCGAACTTTTTCTTTGGTGAGATAATAAAGGCTATCCTTTATTTCCTTAACGTTATCGGGATAAATATCCTTGAAGTGCTCGAGCGTTTCCGCTTCCGCTTGATCTTGTCTTGCTTGTCTTTCTTGACGGTCGAACGTATCTATCGCCCAATCGATTTTATCGTTAGCGTATTCGCGAACTTCTTTATCGAGTTCTTCGGGAATATGATAAAGTTCGATTTCCTTTTTAGGTTTGCCGACTACGGGAACGATTTCGTCCTCTATAAACGCGCAAATCTTTTTAATTTCTTCGTGCCCGAATACGATTGCGTTCACCATTTCGTCGTTGGTAACTTCGTTTGCGCCTGCTTCAATCATTAAGATAGCGTCTTTAGTACCTGCAAGATTGAGGTGTATGTCGGACTTTTCTCTTTGAGCGAGATCGGGGTTTATAACGTATTTACCGTCAACCATACCTACGACGACGGAACCCGTGGGGCCCGCCCAAGGAATGTCGGATATCGCGAGAGCGATAGAACTTCCTATCATAGCCAAGGGTTCGGGTTGAATATCGGGTTCAACCGATAACGCTTGCGCGATGACTACGACGTCGTTATAAAGTCCTTTCGGGAACAACGGACGAAGCGGTCTGTCTATAAGACGGCTCGTTAAAATCGCCTTATCGCTCGCTCTGCCCTCTCTTCTCTTAAATCCGCCCGGAATTTTGCCGACGGAATACATCTTCTCTTCGTAGTCTACTTGCAACGGGAAGAAGTCCATACCTTCTCTCGGCGTTGCGGACATACAAACGGAAACCATTACCGCCGTGTCTCCCGAACGCACCACGCACGCACCGTTCGCTTGTTCGGCGTACTTGCCGACTTCGACGACGACTTCTCTTCCGCCGACGTTCATCTTAAATTCTTTGTAGTTATTCGTCATGTTTTTCTCCTATACTGACTCTGATTTTTTGAAACGCAAACGCACCTGCGCTTACGCGATTATATCCGTAAAAAAATCAAAAAAAAGGGTGGCTAAAAAACGCCGCCCCTTTTATGCTTATTTTCTTAATTCGAGATCCGCGATGATTTTTCTGTATCTTTCGATGTCCACTTCTTGCAAATACTTTAAAAGTCCGCGACGTTCGCCGACCATTTTCATTAGTCCGCGACGCGAGTGGTTGTCGTTTTTGTTCACCGCAAGGTGAGCGTTAAGGTGATTGATTCTCTCGGTTAAAAGCGCGATTTGTACTTCCGCGGAACCGGTATCTCCTTCGTGTCTCGCAAATTTTTGCATTATTTCGGTTTTTCTTGCTTTATCCATTTTGTTTTACCTCCTGAATTTTTTTAATGGAATAGTCCGCTTTAAGCAAAGTTCAGGGAGGAGTAAAACCCGCAAAACCTTGCGAAAAGTATCAAGCTTAATAAGTATACCAAATTTTATTCGTTTTGTAAACTGTTTTTACCTTTTTATTGTTTTTTTATCGTTATTTTTCCGAAAAAAGCGTTTTTTTCGCGTTAATTATCTCTTCAATCTTGCTCATATAGGTTTTTACGTCCTTAGGGCTGCCGTATCTTTCTATCTTTTTCCGCTCGAAGTTCACACGCTTGCTGACGGCGTTCGCTCCGCAAGCCACGCAAGACGATATTTCTTCCATGGCGTCTATATTGTAAACGCACGCTTTGCCCTTTTTCGTATAACCTGCATTCTCCAAATTGCCGGACGCGTATTTTTGCCTATATAGGTAGTACGCGCCGTACCCCGATTCCCGCAAAAAGTCGTCTGCGAAGTCTATCATCTTTTCCGTTTCGGGATTAAACGCCGCTCTTTCTTCCGCGAACGTCGCGCCTTTTTTTAAGCATAAACTGTGTACCGTTATATTATCGGGGGCGAGTGCGACCGCTTTTTTCACCGAATCGCTGAAAACGTCTAAACTTTCGCCGTAAAGTCCCGCGATTAAATCAACGTTTACGGAAAAATCTTTACCCGCGAGATCGAACGCACGGTACACGTCCGCGGCGGTATGATTTCTGCCTATCGCCTTTAACGTTTCGTCGGAAAAGGTCTGCGGATTTATGCAAATTCTCGTTACACCGTGATCTTTGAGTATCTTTAATTTTTCCGCCGTAACCGCGTCCGGTCTACCCGCTTCCACCGTATATTCGACGCCGCTATTTATTTTATCAATCGCCGTTAAAACCGCGTCGAGATTTTTATCGGGAAGCGCTACGGGCGTACCTCCGCCCACGTAAACGCTTCTCAACTTTTTTATAAACCGTCCGCTCCGATTTATGTCATCAACAAGTTTTTCGGAAAAATCTTGCATAAAAAGCGGAGAATTGTTTATCTCGGAAGTTATAAAAGAACAGTATTTGCATCTCGACGGGCAAAACGGAATAAACACGAAAAAGTCGCAGTTATCCTCGTCCTCGGAATATATTCCTTTTTGGTTTTCGATCGCTTCGGCGGCAAGCGCGATTTTCCTATCGCTAACCTTCATTACGTCCGAGAAAAATTCCTTAAAGTCCCCGTACTCTTTTATTGCCGAGTACGCGAGTTTTAACGGTCTTACCCCCGTAAGCGCACCCCAAGGCAACTCAATGCCCGTATACTTCGAAACGGCTTTATATAACGACAATTTCGCGTAGCGTTTTACAAGCCTTTTTTTCTCTATTTCGTCATCCGTGCTTTTTACGAGATTGCCGTACGCGTAAGTTTGCCCGTTTACGGTAATCGCGTTGACGAATTTATTTTCTTTTTCGGTAAAGCGGTGTCTTATATTAAAACTCTCGGGGTTAGGAAAAAACGCGAGTTGTTCTAAAAATTCGCTTTCTAAAAATTTAAGGTCGGTATCAATCATAATCTATAAACCCGTTATGTTCTCTTTCAAAAGATAAAGTCGTAAAATCTCCGTGCCCCGGATAAACGGAAAAATCGCCGCTCGTATCGAACAGTTTTTTCACGGAACGAACGAGTTCGTCTCTATCGCCCGTCTTAAAATCTGTTCTACCGACGGAACCGTTAAACAACGTATCTCCCGTAAACATCATATCGTCTACGATAAACGTAAACGATCCGTCGGTATGCCCCGCCGTCGCTATCGCTTTGATTTTTATTCCCTCTATTTCTAGAACCTCGCCGTCTTTTATAAGGACGTCGGCGTAAAGTTTTTCAAATTTTCTACCGAAGTCCGCGCCGAGATTTTCGTCGTTTAACAGTTTGGGCGCGTCTTTTTCGGATATATACACTTTTACCCCGTCGCGTTGAAGTTTAAAAGCGTTCCCCGCGTGATCGAAGTGCGCGTGAGTTAAAAGCAAGGCTTTTATCGTTATGCCGAGTTCGCGTTCCGTCTTTTTGACGAGATTATAATTTTCTCCACCGTCGATTATTACGGCGGCGTTAGTATCTTCGTTTACGAGAAAATAAGTGTTTACGCCGAGCGGTCCCGACGATAAATGATAAAGTTTCATATATATATTCACCGTGTATTGTGGTTTTGTCAAACGAGTACGCGTTCGTCAACGCCCCGTACGGTACACGTCGGTTATCTTGGAATCTTGCTTTAACTTATTTAACAGTCTTTCGAGTTCGTCTTTACCGTTAAGCCTTACGTTGAAGTCGACTATCACTTGCTTGGTTTTACCGTCCGTTCTGCCGTTAGTGGAAACGATTTCGAGTTTAAGCTCGGAAACGACCGCCGCTACGCTCGCGAGAATTTCCGTCTGCGTATTGCCGACGACTTTAATACTCGCGTTAAACACGTTCGCCGCTTTATCAGTCCATTCGACCTCTATAAGCCTGTCTTCGTCCGCGTGTTTTAAGTTAGGGCAATCTCTTCTGTGAACGGTAACGCCGTGCCCGCGTGATATAAATCCGATTACGTCGTCGCCCGGAACGGGATTGCAACAACCCGCAAAATGCACGAGCAATCCCTCCATTCCCTTAACCGTAACGCTGCTCGAATGGTTGGGATTGGAGACGTAGTATTTTCTAATTTCTTCTTTCGGTTGGTTCTTGCGGTAAAAGTCTACGAGTTTAACGACCACTTGACCGACGGAAACTGCACCGTAACCTACCGACGAAAACATTTCTTCTTGACTGTTAAAAGACATTTTAGACGAAAGGAACAAAAAAGACTCTTCTGTCAAAAGTTCGCCGAGCGTATAGCCGCGTTTTTTACATTCCGCTTCTATCATACTCTTGCCCGTGCGAGCGTTATCCTCTTTCATTTCGCGCTTAAAAAACTGCCTGATTTTCACGCGGGCGGACGGACTTTTAACGATTTTAAGCCAATCCCACGACGGACCTTTGGAGTTTTGAGAAGTGATAACTTCCACAACGTCTCCGACTTGAAGCGTACTGTTTAGCGGAACGATTTTAGAATTGACTTTCGCCCCGACGCACTTATTACCTATCGCCGAGTGAATACTGTACGCAAAGTCGAGCGGCGTCGCGTCTTTCGGTAAACTTTTTACGTCTCCTTTCGGTGTAAAAACGAGAACTTCTGAACTGTATATATCTCCCTTTAACGAGTTTAAAAATTCCTTACTGTCTTTAAGCCCGCCCTGCCATTCCATAACTTCGCGAATCCAAGAAAGGCGTGTATCGAGATCGTCCGCTTCTTTTTTATTTTCTTTATATTTCCAATGCGCCGCGATACCGTATTCGGCGGCGTGGTTCATTTCGTACGTTCTTATTTGTATTTCGAAAACCTTACCGAAGTTGGTTACTACGGTCGTATGAAGAGATCTGTATAAGTTAGGTTTCGGCGTTGCGATATAGTCTTTTATTCTACCGGGGATTGGCTTCCACTTATTGTGAATTTTGCCGAATATTTCGTAACACTCGTCCACGGTATTAACGATAACGCGTATGGCAACGACGTCGTAAATTTGATCGAGCGTCTTTCCGCGTTCTTTCATTTTACGATAAATACTGTATAAGTGTTTCCGTCTGCCGAAAACCTCGCCCGATATTTTAGAATCTTTAAGCATTTGCTTTAATTCTTCGACGACGTGTCCGACGAGTTCCACCGTCTCCTTCGTGCGAGCGTCGAGATTGGTCGATATATATTCGTAAGCGTCGGGTTCGAGATATTTAAGACATAAATCTTCGAGTTCGCATTTTATCTGCGATATACCGAGTCTGCCCGCAAGAGGCGCGTAAATTTCCAACGTTTCGCGAGCCATTCTCTGTTGACGTTCCACCGAGAGAAAGTTAAGCGAACGCATATTGTGAAGTCTGTCGGCGAGTTTGATTATAATAACTCTTATATCTTTCGCCATCGCGACGAACAGTTTTCTGAAGTTTTCCGCTTGCTCCTCTTCTTGCGAGGTAAATTCTATGCGTTCCAATTTGGTAACGCCTTGAACCAATTCTAAAATTTCGTCGCCGAATTCTTTTCTTATATCACCCTCGGAGACGGGTGTATCTTCTATAACGTCGTGAAGAAACGCCGCCGCGATCGTCGCGGAGTCAAGCCCTAAATCGGCGAGTATTTCCGCAACGGTGCAAGGGTGAATAAAATACGCTTCGCCCGAAGCGCGTTTTTGTCCTTCGTGTGCGTTGCGAGCAAACTCGTAAGCGCGTTTTAACACTTCTAGATCTTTGCCGAAATACGAATTTTCAAGTCTTTCTAAAATGTCAATCATAATTCCACCTTATTTTCACGAACTCGTTGATATATTTTCGACTCGCCGAGCGGCTTTTTTACATCGGGATTGCGTTTTAATTTACCGTTTTCGACGGTGAAAAATCCCAATTCGAAAAACACTTCCGCGGCAAACACCGTCTGTTCCGCCGAAACGTCGATTCTATAACGCTTTAATGCCGAAACGGTATCGGTAAAATCTTTTCCGACGAGCGAACGAAAATACGCGAACGGCTTTTCGAAGTCGGCTCTCTCCAACGAAAGCATCGCGAGTTTTTTCGTACCGCAGACGTCGGCGCATACAGTTACCCGTTCCGCCGACAAAAGCGTTAAAGGTTTATCGAGGTATACTAATTCGTCGTACCCGTCGGGAACGTAGTTCGGCGACACGATAACGCAGTCGGCATTGTTTTTATCTTTCTTTTCGAACAAATATTTATTAAAAGAACCGAGATCGTATTCCATCAGAGTATTTTCGTCCGACGCAACGTAAAGCGTACCTCGCCCCGTCGTCGGGCGCAACTCTTTTTTAGTTATTGCGTTATAGCGCGGCTCTTCGGATTTTGCCGATTTTCTCAATTCGTTGGCGAAAATGTTAAGCGACGAGCGCGAAAAATCACCGTAATTCGGCAAAACGTATCTCACAAACCCCTTAACGTACTCTTTATTTTTAAAAACCGAGTAGTTCGGTTCGTAAATAATCTCTTTTTCCGTGTCGACGATTAAGTCGGGAACGTCGTCTTGCCCGTTAAAATCGAGCATTTCCGACACTTGCGTGTTAAACGAAAAATGCGGCGAGCCCGCTTTTAGAGGTTTCGGCGTAACCGCGCCCGTTTTTACCGAGAAAAGAGGTCTGCGATTGCCCACGCCGTACGGTTCTAAAAGATCTATTTCCTTAACGAATCGAACGCTTAATTTCTCGTTGGTTTTCATATCGACGAAAATCTCTTTTTCGCGTTCCGCCCCCTTCGCGCGCGAACCCACGAAAGCACATATCTTACGCTTAAAGTCGTTTAATTTATCTTTTTCAATTGATACGCCCGCCGCTTGCGAGTGTCCGCCGAAGCCTATAACAAATTCTTTGGCGGAATTAATCGCTTCGTGGACATTTACGCTTTCGACGCTGCGCGCCGAACCTTTATAAAAGCCGTCAGTTTCTGCGAATACTATTACGGGACGGTTATAATCTTCCACGAGTCGCGCCGCAACTATGCCGATAAATCCCGTCTGCCATTTTTCGTTGCATACGAGAATAACGTCGTCGAGATATAATTTATTCTTTAATATAAGAAGTTTTGCCTCGCGATAAATTTCGTCGCAACGCGACTGTCTCGCGATATTATATTCGTTAAGTTTTACGCACGCGTCGAAAATCTCGTTTTCGTCCTCCGACATAAAGGCTTTAAGCGCGGTATTCGCGTCGCCCATTCTGCCGCCCGCGTTTAACCGCGGCGCGTAACCGAAAGCGAGAGTTTGAGAAGTCAGTTGTTTTTCCGTTTCGCCTAACAAGTGCTTAAAAACCGAACGTCTTTTCGGGCTATTGAGCATTTTAAGCCCCAACCGAACGACGCATCTGTTTTCGTCTTTAAGATCCATACTGTCGGCAACCGTCGCGAGCGCGACGAGGTCGAGATAAGCGTTGGCGTTTTTGCCGATTAGCGCAGAACCGAGTTTATACGCGACGCCCGCGCCGCAAAGCCCGTCGAACGGATAACTTTGCCCCTTAATTTTAGGGTTTACGCGTATACAGTCGGGTAAAACTTCGGGCGGTTCGTGGTGATCGGTAACTATAACGTCTATCCCAGCGGCTTTAATGCGTTCAATTTTTTCAAAGTCGGATATACCGCAGTCAACCGTGATAAGAAGAGTAATTCCGAATTTATTTTTTATATCGAGAACTTTATCGACGTTAAGTCCGTATCCATCTTCGCGTTCCGGAACGACGACTTTCGGAATAATTCCGAATTCTTTTAAGCACTTAAATAAAACCGTCGAAGCGCAAACGCCGTCCGCATCGTAGTCGCCGAACACGAGAACGTTTTCTCCGCGCGATTTAGCGAGAATAATTCTTTCCGTTGCTTCTCGCATACCTGAAAGCCCGAACGGATCGTATAAATCCTTTTCGCTCGGCGATAAAAACTTTTTCGCCTTTTCGACGGTATCTATATTTCTGTAAAATAAAAGTCTTGCGGTATCGAAAAGAATACCGCATTCGACGGATATATTTTGTACGACGGAGGCTTCTTCCGCCGATAAACTTTTACCGTAAATAACTTTCATTATACGTTCCTTAAATTGAAAAGGCGGATTACTCCGCCGTTTTCGCATATTTTTTGTTTAGTGTTTTTATTTTTTCTTAACGAGCGTCCAAATAAACGGAGTCCAGAATTTTGCGGAAAACACCGCAACCAGATCCGCCACGAGTATTTGCAACGCGGCAAACTTAACCGTCAAAGAACCGAAGATTGCAAGAACGATAGCCGCAACGGCAACGATACCAGCGACGAAACATATTCTCGCCACACTCTGTTTAACGCCTTTTGCGGCGATTTCGGTAAACGAGGTTTTTCCCGTCGACATTCTCTTTATTTCGTTAAATCTGTTTACAACTACCGCGGAAAGCACGGTCGACAACGCAAACGAGAGCGCGAACGACGAAGCGAACGCGGGAAACGCGGGTATTCTCGTTATTCCGAGGAGCGCCACGAAAAGCATCGAAGATACGAGCGAGCCGACGAACGAGGCAAAACCCGCGGCGGGTTTTTCTAGTATCATAAGATAAACGAGTATTGCAACCGCCGAAACGCCGAGTGCAATCGCGACGCCGGATATTTCTTTATAATAAGTTACGTTAAGCGGATACGCGCCTTTTACGTCGGCAACGAGGCTCGATGTTTTTTCGTTAGCGGAAAGAGCCGTCGTTAACGCGGTTTTAAGATCCGCAACGTCGATTTCGGGGTTAGTATCGAACTTAAAAACGAACACCGAACCGTCGTCCATCGTCTGAATTTCGGAAGAATAATTCGCGCCTTTATTCTCAAAATAGTCGATAGCGGCAGTCTTTACGATTTCGCCGGAATTATTTACGTCTTGATCGACGCTTACGCGAATTTCGTACGACGACGAATAATCGACGGTTTGATTAAGTCCGAATATTCCGAGCATCGCCATTCCCGCAACGAGAAGTATAAGCGTGAGTATAATCATTATTTTAGATTTGCTATTCTTTTCCATAATCATTTCTCCTTAATTACTCGGCGACGGCGTCTCTCTTTAAGCCGAGGAAGCCGTATTTATAACCGTTCGCGGAAAGCACGAGCGAAGTAAACATTCTGCTTAAAACGAGCGTCGAGAAAGCCGAAACGACCGCGCCTATACCGAGCGTTACGCCGAAGCACGCAAACGAGCCTTTAGCGAAAATCAATACCGTAATCGCAACGATGGCGGAAACGACCGCAGAGTTTATTATCGGCTTAAACGAACGACGGAAGCCCGCTTTTACGGCGGCTTTAATCATTTTACCGTTGTTCGCTTCTTCTTTGATTCTCTTAGCGGTAATCATAAGACCGTCGAGAGTCAATACCGTTGCGGCAAGAACACCTATTACCCCACCGAGAGAAACTTTAACGTTCGGAACGGCTATTAGCATAAGCAAATAAATAAGCATAAACGTCCACGCGGTAAACGTCGCGATAACGCCGTAACCTTTATATAAAACCGTCAACGCAATTAAAGCGATAAAGAGCGTTGCGGCAATCGCTATTACGGCCCACAACTCCGCGTTTTCGCCGAGCGGAGCGGTAACCGTTACGCCTTCGCTTATTTCAAATTCGTATTTAAGTCCGCCGGAAGATATTTGCAAAGCCGCTTGCTTAGCCCCCGCTTCCGAAGAAGTGGTTATCCCGAGCGTTCTATTTTGAAAATAATTTTTAGAAATCGCGGAACTGCCGCTTAACAATTCCGTTTCTCCGAGCATTATCGTAACGTAATAACTCGAATTGCTTTCGATTAAATCCATCAGAGCGTTATAGCCCTCCGACGTAAACTCGATTGCAACTTGATACGACGTATCACCCGAAGAAGAAGTATAAGAACCCGCGTATTCCGCGTTCTTAATAACGTCCACGTTCTTTAAGATGCGCTTATCTTCGCCCTTGGGACTCGCTTCCGTTCCGCCGTAGAACTCCAATTCGCCGAACGCGGCGACGACTGCAACGTCTTGCGCGAGAGTAGACGTATCTTCCTCGCCGTAGTCGTTAATATCGCCTTTCGCCTCTATTCTTACTTCGTAATCGTCCGCAACCTTAAACGCTTTAACCGTATACGTTTGATATCCGAGAGCGTTCATACGATATTTAAGCGTGTCTACGAGTTCGTCGACGTCTTCGTCTTCTATAACGTTGACGTTATCTTTCGTCGTCGTAAGCGTGTAAGCCGTACCGCCGCTTAAATCGTAGTCGGTTTGAATCGCGCCGAGGACGGAATTAAAATTCTTCGTGCCCATCGGAAAGCGCGCAAACGTCATAACGGTTAAAAACGCTATCAAAAGCGTAAGTACCGTTAGCAAAGTTATTGACTTGCCTTTCTTCATTTTTGCCTCCGTGCGGAATTGCTTCCGCTTTATTAAAGCCTATTTCAAATTATATATCATTTTGCCGTATAAGGTCAATGATTTTCTTTTCATTTCGGAATTATTCCGTAAAAAACGATAAATATTCCGTCGTTTACGAATTTATTTCGCGTATTCCGTACCGCGATTATCTACCAAAAAAAGTAAAATAACGCTACGAGCGCCGCGAACGCCGCTATCCCGCAAAGAGCGGTAAGAGCGATTTTAAGCGGGGATTTGGGTGTTTTCCCCCAAACCTTGCCCGACGTGCCGTTGACGTAAAAGTTATACAACTTCTTGCGGAAGTTAAAGTTCCCCACGTAAACGGGAAGCATAACGTATTTATAGGTTACTCGATCGTGCGAGGTGGAAACGTTGAGATACGCTATTTTATCGTATACGTACTGAGAAAGTATCCCTTTACGAACGACCGCGTCTATTCTGCATTTAGCGTTTTCCCAACAAGTTTCTAAATCGTTATCGTACTTGTACGCCATAAAACCGAGCATATACTTCTTTTCGTATACTTTACTGTCGTTGGTTTGATACGGCGATATTTTATCGAGTTTCTTTTGATCGAACTTAGAACCCGCGGTAATCAATATATCGTCGAAGTTATCGTAAAAAGTACCGCTGATATGCCGCCATTCCGTCCAAGTTTCCGTACGCCTGTTTTTTCCCGAGCCCACGGTGCGAGTGTGAATTTTGCCGATTTTCCCTTCGTAATATGAACAAGTATAACTATCGAACGTAAAACACGGCGTATATACCCCGTTTACGTTTTCGGAATCCAAGTTCTTCTTAAAACTTTTAGGCGCGAAAAAACGTTTTCTCGCCCAAGCCTTGCTATACTCGACCGCTTTTTCTTCTCCGAACGCGAAAGGAATTAAACCGTTCGGCTTAAGCCCCGCGAGATCGTCGGTTTTCTGAACGTGAGCAGTTCCGCAAAAAGGGCATTTAGTCGCGGTTTTTCCGTCGCTTATAACGACGCTTGCTCCGCAGTTGGTACACCTGAATACAACCGCTTCGTCTTGTTCGTCATACACGCTATCTTTAGAAAGACCTTGCAAAATACTTATTTCGCGAGCGTTGCCTTTATCCGTCAACTCTTTCGTGCTTCCGCAGTGCGGGCAGTAAAGTTTTTGCGAGTCGGGATCGAATACCATATTCGCGCCGCAACCGTCGCACTTAACTATTTCCGTTCCGACTTTTTGAACGTTTGCGGACTCACCGCTTTCTCTGTAAACTTCTTCGCCCATAAACCGTCAAAGTCAATTAGTTACTGTATATCGTTTAATTCTTCGAGCATCTTTTGAAGATCCGCGCCGTGAACGTCCGCAGCCTCGGCAACGGTTTCGCCGTGAGCGAGCGCGCAACCTAAACAGTGCATTCCGTTTTTCATAAGAATTTCGCCCGCTTTGGGGTTGATTTGCAACGCGTCGAATATCGTAGTATTTTCGGTAATCTTTTCTGCCATGATGTTTATTCTCCGTTTTTTATAAATTCCTATCGAATATTATATAATTATTTTCGTTATAAGTCAAACGTTTTCTCGAATTTCCCGTCGGAAAGGTAAATTTTCTCAAATAAAACGGGAAAAAACCGCTCCAAAACGTAAACGAAAGGAGTCTCGGATTATCCGAGGCTCCGTAAATAGTTTATTTTTCCGGAAATAACGTATTACTTTTCCCACGCGGCGGGCTTTCCGTCGACGATACGCCAATAGTTCCCGTCACCCGTCTCGGCAAACGCTCGACGTATAACACCGTCGTCCGAAAGACGTTAAATTTAGCCTAAAACGCCGTAAAGAAGCATACCGAGCGCGGCGGAAATTAAAATCAAAATAATTGCGGATATTTGCTTTTTACGTATTTTCTTATACGCGAACGCGCTTGCCGCAACAGTAGCGAATATTATAGCCGCTCTCCAATCGAATATGAAAGCGTCGCCGATTACGCTTACGCCGCAAATAACGCTTATCGCCATCGTTACGCCCGTTGCAGCGATTAAACCGATAACTACGGGGCGAATACCGAGTAAAAACGCGTTTACGCCCGCAAACTTTAACAATCCTTTGACAACGGACGCAATCAGAAGTATTATGATAAACGCCGGCAATACGACGCCGAGAGTAGCAAGCACCGCGCCGAAAAATCCGCCTTGCGACGCACCTACGAACGTTGCCATATTTATGGCGATCGGTCCGGGGGTTGATTCCGCGACGGCGATAAAGTTCATAAACTCCGCTTCCGTCATCCACCCTCTCGCGACGATTTCTTCGGTTAATAGCGAAATCATTCCGTAACCGCCGCCGAAAGAAACGGCTCCGACTTTCAAAAACGTTAAAAACAATTCGAGAAGTATTAACATTATTTATCATCCTCCCCGTTTTCGTTTTCATCTAAATTCTCGGTTTTATTTTCCGAATCCGCGACGGTACGTTTTTCTTTCGCGTAAGAGATTACGTAAACGGCAACGCCTATCGCCCCGCCTATTAATATATAATAGACGGAAGAAAATCCTATCGCCAAAATATCGAGCGTTATCATGGTAACCGTTGCAATCGAAAAAAGAACGACGTTAAACGCGGACTTTTTTAAGCCCTTAAACATTTTTATACCCGCCGCGAGTATAAGATACGCGACGCACGCTTGAATACCTTGGAATGCGTACGCGACGTATTTAAGACTCAAAAACTGTTCGAACACGAAAGATATCGTGAAAATTATTATAAAAGACGGCATTATAACGCCCAAAGTCGCAAACAACGAACCAAAAAAACCGCCGCGTTTATACCCGATAAACGTTGCGGAATTTATCGCGATTGGTCCGGGGGTTGATTCTGCTATGGCGATTACGTCAAGAAATTCGTCGTTCTCGATCCATTTCTTTTTTTCGACGAGTTCGCGTTGAATTATCGCTATCATAGCGTATCCGCCGCCGAAAGTTATCAAACCTATCTTAAAAAAGGCTAAAAACAATGCTAAACAATTTTTTAATTTATTCATAACTATAAATATTTATACCACTAAAAACTTAGTTTTCACCGTCGCGTCCGCAAGAACTTCTACGTCTTGCCCGCAATAGTTTAAGTATACGCAGATAGCGGACGGATTTTTTATATATTCGCCGTTTACGGAAAAATCGAGCGAGTCGAACGCTTTAACATAGTCGTAAACTTCGCCGTTCGTCGCGTACCACACATCGTTGCGGTTGCCGACTTTTTTCGCAAAGTTTTCTATAATATACCAATTATCATGGTGAGCAAATTCGAAAGCGTGTCCCCACAAATAAAAGGGTTTAGGCTTTTTATGTACGTAATGGAGATTTTCGGGATAATCTTTCAAAAACTCGTCGGCAAGCGATTGCAAACGTTCGTCGTTGTGATGGCACGTCGCGGGAAGTCTCAACCAATCGAACGGTATATCGAATTTCCCCGTAGACTCGATCGTTCGCGCGTAGTTTATACCGCACGCTTTTAATATTTCGACGACTTCGTCGTTAAAAGAACCGCAAGCATACGCCATACCGTTTATAATTCTGCCGAATAAGTTTTCTAAATTTTTTCTATCTCCCGCTATTTCGTCCACACAAACGACGGAATCGAACTCCGTGAGAGATAAATGCTTTTTACCGTGAACGGCTATTTCGTGTTGTCCGTTTTTAAACAGTTCCACGGCTTGACTTTCCGTCATCGTTTCGTCGTTATCTTCTTCGGTGGCAAAACGCTCCGAGTTAAGGTTGAACGTACATTTTAAGCCGTACTCGTCTAAAATCTCGACGAGTTTTTATTATAAACGGTATCGTCGTCGTAACTTAACTTTACCGCTTTATACTTAAAATCAGGAAAGCGCAAAAGAGAATATCTTTTCATAATAAGCAGCCATTAATAATTGGGTTTTATTATCGTTACCGCTCGCTCCGTATCGAACAACGTCCACGGTACGTTCTCTTTCGGGGGTTCCGCGCGGAATACGAGCCTTTCTTTGGTTACGGGGTGCGTAAACGACAAATAGTAAGCCCACAACGCGAGATAACCTTTTTTCGCGCGTTCGCCGCCGTATCTCATATCGCCGTATACGGGGCAATTTATAGCGTTCATTTGCACGCGGATCTGGTGAGATCTACCCGTATGAAGTTTAACTTCGGTAAACGCAAGCCCCGCTTTTACGTCTAATACGCGGTAATCGAGTTCCGCGTACTTCGCGCCCGCTTCCGACTGAGAGCAAACGTAAACCATATTGTTTACGGAATTTTTCTTCATATAGTTTTTAAGCGTGCCTTTTTCCTCTTTCGGTACGCCCGCAAGCACGGCGAAATACTTCTTCTCGAAATCGCCTTTCTGCATTTGCTCGGTTAGTCTCGCCGCCGCCTTGCTCGATTTAGCAAAAACCATTACGCCGCCAGTCGGTCTGTCGAGTCTGTGTACGAGTCCCAAATAGACGTTGCCCTTTTTATCGTATTTTTCGCGCAAATAGTCCTTTATTATCGTAAGCATATCCCTGTCTTTCGACGAATCTTCGCAAGAAGGAACGTTTTGCGGTTTTAGCGCAACTATTATATGATTGTCTTCGTGTAAAATAATTAAATTTTCGTCCATAATCTTCCGTTTATCGAGAGAGTTTATACTCCGTCTCCCGTCCAAAGCCCCGAATTTCCGCAAGGCAATATAACGCCTTCCTCTTCGGTTTTAAGTCCGACTTCGTACGCGATCGTTTTCCCTCCGCGTTTTTTCTTTATCGCTATTTCGAGCACGTTTTTTATAACCTGCGGTTGCAGTCCCGTCGTATAACTGTTTATTAAGAAAAACAACGGGTTATCCGATAACACCTTTTCGCAAAGCGTAACTAGCGGAAAGAGTTCGCTTTCCAATTTCCACACTTCACCGTTCGCGCCTCTGCCGTACGACGGCGGATCCATTATAACCGCGTCGTATTTTCTGCCACGGCGTATCTCGCGTTCTACGAATTTTTTGCAATCGTCTATTATATACCTTACGTTTTTACCGGAAAGTCCCGATAATCTCACGTTCTCGCCCGCGCGCTCCACCATCGCTTTAGCCGCGTCGACGTGGCAAACCGACGCGCCCGCTTTTAAGCACGCGACGGTCGCGCCGCCCGTATACGCAAAAAGGTTTAATACGTTTATTTCCCTTTTAGCGTTTTTTATAAGTTCGCGCATAGCGTCCCAATTAACCGCTTGTTCGGGAAATAACCCCGTGTGCTTAAACCCCATCGGCTTAACTTTAAATTTAAGGTCGCCGTACTCTACCGCCCATTCGGACGGAATATCGCGTTTATAAATCCATCTGCCGCCGCCGGTTTCGCTGCGTTCGTATTTCGCGCATAAACCTTTATAGCGTTCCATATCGACGGCGGATTTCCAAATCGCCTGAGGATCGGGGCGAAGCAAGATAACCTTGCCCCACCTCTCCAATTTATATCCGTCGCCCGAAGCGATTACGGAATAGTCCTTCCACTCCGCGGCGCGCATTATTTAGCCGCCTTGTTTACGGTAACGGTACATTTCGCGCCGTTTACGTCGAGTTCTTTTTTAAATCCGTCCGACTCGCCTTCGGTTACATCGTCCGCCAATATAACGGTTTTTAAATCTTTTCCGAAAAGCATCGCTTTTTTTACGTTTTCGTCGTCGGTAATAAATTTAACGGTTATTCTGTCCGTAACTTCGAAGCCCGCTTCTTTTCTCATCGACTGAATTTTAGAGATAAGTTCGCGCTCTACGCCCTCCGCTAAAAGTTCGGGCGTTACGTTGGTATCCATAATTACCGTTACGCCGTGATCGCTAGCGGAAACGAAGCCTTCTTTACTCAGAGTCTCTATAAGCAAATCGCTTTCCGCAAACTCGAAGTCGTCTCCCTCGAAGTTTACTTTATATACCTCGCCGCTCTTTACCGTATCGACTACGGCTTTCGCGTCGCAAGTTTCAAAGAATTTTCTCACCTTGCCTAACTTCGCGCCGTACTTAGGTCCTAACGTTTTAAGTTGCGGTTTTATTTTATAAGAGATAAAGTCCGCCGCGCTATCCGTTAATTCGATTTCTTTAACGTTAAGTTCGTCCTTCGCGATGTCGAGAAGGTCGTAAGACAAGTTTTTAACTCCGTCCGCGCTTACGAAAACCTTCGAAAGCGGTTGACGGTTTTTAATGTTCGAAGCGTTTCTCGCCGCTCTTCCCAAAACGACTATATCGAGAACGTTTTCCATACCCTTTTCGAGTTCTTCGTTTATCGCGCTATCGTCCGCCGTCGGGAATTTGCAAAGATGAACGGATATGGGTTGATCTTTGTAAAATTCGGGAACGAGATTTTGATAAATGCTCTCCGACATAAACGGAGTGAACGGCGCGGAAAGTTTAGACATGGTAACGAGTACGGTGTAAAGCGTCGTGTAAGCGGCGATTTTATCGTCCGTCATATCGTGTCCCCAATATCTTTCCCTACCGCGACGAACGTACCAATTCGACAATTCGTCGGCGAACGCTGACAACGCTCTCGCGCTTCCCGTTATATCGTAAGAAGCGAGCCCTTTATCCACCGTCTTAATAAGCGAGTTGAGCCCCGATAATATCCATTTATCCATAAGCGTCAACTTGCAGTTTTTAATATCGTATTTAGACGGATCGTATTTATCGATTTCGGCGTATAACACGAAGAACGCGTAAGTATTCCAAAGCGTACCCATATATTTTCTTTGCGCTTCGGATACTGCTTCGTCGTAAAATCTCGACGGCAACCACGGATTAGAACCCGTATAGAAATACCATCTCACCGCGTCTGCGCCTTGTTTATCGAGAACGCTCCACGGATCTACGACGTTACCTTTATGCTTACTCATTTTAATGCCGTTTTTATCGTTTACGTGTCCTAAAACTATGCAGTTTTTGAACGGCGCTTTATCGAACAGCAACGTCGATATCGCGAGCAACGTATAAAACCAACCTCTCGTTTGGTCGATAGCCTCGGAAATAAAGTCCGCGGGGAAATGTTTTTCGAACAGTTCCTTGTTTTCAAACGGATAGTGATACTGAGCGAAAGGCATAGAACCGGAATCGAACCAGCAGTCGATAACGTCTTTTTCTCTCACGAAAGTACCGCCGCAATCGCACGCGAAAGTGCAATCGTCGATATACGGACGATGAAGTTCGATATCGCCTTCTATACCGCAAAGTTCTTTGAGTTCCTTTTTAGAACCGATAACGTGAACTTTGCCACATTTGTTGCATACCCATACGGGAAGCGGCGTTCCCCAATAGCGTTCGCGGGAAATACCCCAGTCGATAACGTTTTCGAGGAAGTTGCCCATTCTGCCCTTCTTTATCGTGTCGGGCATCCAATTTATAGAGTCGTTCGCGGCGAGAAGTCTGTCTTTTACCGCGGTAACCTTAATAAACCAACTCTCTCTCGGATAGTAGATGAGCGGAGTGTCGCAACGCCAACAGAACGGGTAACTATGCGTAAATTCCATAGTCTTAAATAAAAGTCCGCGTTCTTTTAAATCTTTTATAATAAGTTTGTCCGCGTCTTTAACGAAAATGCCCGCAAACTTTCCGCAACGCGCGTCGAGTTTTCCGTCGGGTTCGACGAGACGTATCGAGGGCAAACCGTAGCGGTCTCCGACGACGTGGTCGTCCTCACCGTAAACGGGTGCGATATGAACGATACCCGTGCCGTCCTCCATAGTAACGTAGTCGGCGTTGGTAACGAAATACGCTTTTTGATTTTTAGCCTTTATATCCGCGAGCGCGAAGTCGAAAAGCGGTTCGTATTCGTAATATTCGTAATCTTTACCCGTTTTCTCGTTAAGCGTTTCGTACTCTTCGAAGTATTTTTCAACGAGCGGTTTTGCAAGAATATAATGCGTGCCGTCCGCAACTTTTATTTCGACGTACGTTTCCGCGGGGTTCATACAGAGAGCCATATTGTTAGGAAGCGTCCAAGGCGTCGTCGTCCACGCGAGGAAATAAGTATTCTCTTGGAATTTAGCCTTAAACCCGGCGATAACCGACGTTTCTTTAACGTCCTTATAGCCTTGCGCCACTTCGTGCGAAGAAAGAGCCGTTCCGCAACGCGGGCAATAAGGCACGATTTTGTAGCCTTTATATAAGAGCCCCTTTTCGGCGATTTGCTTTAACGCCCACCATTCGGACTCGATATAATTATCGTCGTAAGTTATGTACGGATTTTCCATATCTGCCCAATAACCTACGCGATCGCTCATTTTTTCCCATTCGGTTTTATATTTCCAAACGGATTCTTTGCATTTTTTTATAAAAGGTTCGATGCCGTAGTTTTCGATATCCTTTTTACCGTCGATGCCGAGAAGTTTTTCCACTTCGAGTTCAACGGGAAGTCCGTGCGTATCCCAGCCCGCCTTTCTTAAACAATGTTCGCCTTTCATAACGCGATAACGCGGGATAATGTCTTTAATTACGCGCGTTAAAATATGCCCGATGTGAGGCTTACCGTTAGCCGTGGGCGGTCCGTCGTAAAAGGTAAATTCTTTTTGTCCGTCGTTTTCCGCAACGTTCTTTTCGAAAATCTCGTTTTCTTTCCAGAATTTCAAAACTTCTTTTTCCCTATCGAGAAAGTTAAGGGAAGTGTCAACTTTTTTATACATAATACGCTCCGATATTTTTTACCGATAAAATTTTACTCACATAATAGTATACCGATATTTATCGATTTTGTAAAGTTAATTTTAACTAAATTCTTTTTTTTCGGTTAAAAAACTTGCTTTATTTTAATTTTTACGATAAAATATAATCACCGCGCTATGCGGGGAGCCGGCGATGCCCTGTAATCCGCAATTCGCCAAGCGGAGCAGAACGCTTATTCGAGGCTTAACGCGTGGAAGGCTGAATTTTATAAGGGACGTTGATGTTAAGGTCTTGTGCAACGCGTTCCCGCGAACCGTGTCAGA
>CAZNWP010000002.1:0-50957 GCA_964576995.1 uncultured Christensenella sp.
GTATGGTTTACGACCGTTTTATCATGGACGAAGAATACGTTCCGAAAGATCCCGTCGAAGCGATGAAGTTGCATAACCGTATATGGACGCTCGGCGTGAGAACGGCGATCGCCAACGGCGGCGTAGTCAACGATCACCACGGCGTAGGAATTAAACTCGGCAGACTTATGAAAGAGCAATACGGCCCCGCGATGCAGGTGTTCGAAGGCATAAAGAAGTCGCTCGATCCGAACGGTATAATGAACCCGTTCAAACTCGGTTTATAAGGAGGACGATATTATGAATATTACGGAAAAAGCAAAAAGCATAGCGGACAGTTGCAGATTTTGTTGGATGTGCCGCCACGTATGTCCGATAGGTAACGCCACGGGGCAAGAACGCAATACCGCGAGAGGTCGTGCGCTTGCCGTTTCTCTCGTCGCGCGTAACGCGGAAAACATTCAAGACGTAATCGACAATATTTACGAGTGTTCGCTTTGCGGCGCGTGCACTAATAACTGTCTTACGGGCTGGGATCCGAAAGTGTTTATCCAAGAGGTTAAAACCGACGCGGTTATGAACGGCGTCATTCCCGAATATATAATGAAACTCGTAGAGAATTACGAAAAGACGGGCAACGCGTACGGTGCGACGAACGCAAATTCCGAAAACGGCTTGCCTTACGGCAAAAAATCGGATATACTGTTTATAGCGGGACAAGACGCGACGTATAAAAGTCCGAAAAGCGTAGTCAAAGCCGTTGAACTTTTAAGTAAAGCGGGCGTTGATTTTTCGATGAACGAAAAAGCCGACGATACGGGTTCTTGCATGTGGTTTTTAACGGGCAAAACGGGCGAGGCGGTAAACGCCGCCAAAACCTGCGCGCAGATTATCAACGGATATAAAAAGGTTATCGTATACGATCCGACCGATTTGAGAATGATTAAGCACGAGTACAAAGAATGGGGAGTCGACGTAACCGCCGAAGTTATAAGTTTTAACGCGTTCGTATTAGAACTCTTAGAAAGCGGTAAAATCAAAACGAAGAAAACCGACGTCGCGTATACGCTTCAAGACAACTACGCGTACGCTCGCGATCTCGACGATACGGAAACGGGTAGAAAGATTATAGAAAAAATCGGCAATAATAAAGAGATGCTCTTAAACCGCAAAGAAGCGAATATGGCGGGCAGTCTTTTAATGAACGAATACATGCCGTCCGTCATCGCGAAAGTCGCGCAAGATAGATGGGTGAACGCGAAAAATTCCGATTGTAAAATTCTCGTAACGGAAAACCCCGCGGAATACGAAATGCTTAAAGCCGTACGTCCCGACGGGTACGACGTTAAATCAGTCGAAGAAGCGGTATTGGATAATCTTATTTAAGGAGAAATATTATGAACTTAAAAAAGAGTTACGTTGAAAAATACGGGTACGAAAGAGTTATAACCGACAGAAACAGCGCTATTTCTTACGCCGAAGCGGATATGCTTAAACTCCGCGACGGCGCGGAATGCAAAATCGACGAAAAGGGCAAAGAGTTTGCGCTCGTCGTTTTGTACGGAACCATTACCGTTAAGGGCGAAGATTTTCTTTTCGAGAACGTCGGAACGAGAAAGACTGTTTTCGACGGCGTAGGCGAGACGGTTTACGTCGGAAAAGATACCGAGTTTACCGTTACGGCGGTAGGCGGCGACGCTAAAATATGCGTTGCGAAAGCCCCCGCGGTTAAGTATATTCGCCCGCAAGTATTGAGAACGGCGGATATAAAGACCAAAAACCTCGGAAAAGGTTCGTTCGCGCGCGTCGCGGCGTTTAACCTCGCGGAAAACGCGGAAGCGAATTTACTTTATATCGGCGAATTTTGGGTGGACGACGGCAAATGGGCGAGTTATCCGCCGCATAAACACGATATCGACGATATGCCGACGGAAGGTTTTCTCGACGAGATATACTATTACGAGTTCGATAAACCGCAAGGCTTCGGCGTTCAGATGGTTTACGGTAAGGACGGCGACGTGAACGAAGCGTATAAAGTTAAAAACGGAGACTTCGTGGAAATTCCCAAGGGGTATCACCCGTTCTCCGTTGCGCCGGGGTATAAGAACTACTGTTTGTGGATAATGGCGGGCAAGAACCGCGGAATTTTCTGCACGACGGAAGAAGAACATAAGTGGATAAATAAATAACGGAGAGTTTTATGAAATACGTACTCGGCGTAGACTTCGGCGGCGGGGCTAGCAAAGCGACTTTGCTTTCCTCGCGCGGGGAGATCGTGTGTACCGCGACTAAAGAATACGCTACCGCTTCGCTTGAAAACGGCGGAAGAGAACAAAACCCCGACGATTGGCTTCGCGCCGCGTTATATAACGTAAATGCGGTACTTGAAAAAGCGAACGTCGATGCCGGCGACGTCGAATGTTTGTGCTTCGACGCGGCTACGCATACCGCCGTTCTTTTGGACGAGGATTTTAACGTGGTAAGGCCGTCCGTGTATTGGACGGATACGCGTTGCGTGAAAGAAAAAGCCTTTTTAATAAAGGAATACGGCGATGAAATTTTCGCCAAATTCAAGCACGAGGCGGATACCGTGTGGACGCTTCCGGAACTTTTGTGGGTGAAAAACAACGAGCCCGAAACCTTCGCGAAAGTTAAGAGAATAGTTTTCGCGAAAGATTACGTTCGCAGATTTTTCACCGACGATTTCGTAACCGATTATATAGAAGCGGAAGGCAGTATGTTTTTCGATTACGACGAGCGCGCGTGGGATAAAAAGTTTTTAAGCCTTTTGGGGCTAACGGAAGAAAACTTGCCGCGCGTCGTAAGTCCGTCCGATATAGTGGGAAGGGTTACGGAAAAAGCGGCGAAAGCGTCGGGGCTAAAAGCGGGTACGCCCGTTATTTGCGGAACGACGGATACCGCTATGGAAGTTTTCGCGGCGGGCGCGACTAACGTCGGACAGGTTACGCTTAAACTCGCTACGGCGGGTAGGATATGCGTTATCACCGATAAACTCTTGCCGGATAAAAATTTGATAAATTATTCGCACTTAAAAAGGGGGTTATATTACCCCGGGACGGCAACTAAGTCTTGCGCCGCGTCGCTGAGATGGTTCAGAGATACGTTCGGCGGGGATTATCAAGCCTTCGGCGAAGAGGCGGGAAGCGTTCCGATAGGCTCAGACGGATTGATATTTCACCCGTATTTAAGCGGTGAACTCACGCCTTACGGAAACCCGAAATTGAAAGCGAGTTTTACGGGCGTGTCGAGCGTTCACGAGAAGAAACACTTTATTCGCGCGGTTATGGAAGGCGTTGCGATGTCCCTACTCGATTGCAAAAAATATCTCGAAGCGAAAGGTTTAAGCGTTAAAAGCGCGTTCGCGATAGGCGGAGGGGTGAAGAGCGAAACTTGGAAGCGTATCGTTTCCGATGCGCTTAACGTCGAACTCGTTACCACCGAGAACAACGACAGTTCGTTCGGAAGCGCGATGCTTGCGGGCGTAAGCGCTGGCTTTTTCAAAGACGCGGACGACGCTCTTATTAAATGCAGAAAAATCACGGGCGTAACCTCTCCCGACGCGAATAACAATCAAAAGTACGAAAAACTGTTCGTTAAATATAAAAAGATACAAGAAGTTTTAAGCGGTATTTACGATGCTTAACGTAGTCGTTGCGGTAAAGTTTTATAAAGGCGAAATAAGTCCGTTCGACGGCGCGGCTTTAGAATGTGCGCTATCAGTCGAAAACGCGAAAATCACGGTTATCGGTATGGCCCCGCTATCCGCTCTTCCGAGCGCGGAATACTTAACGAGACTTAACGTTGATAAAGTCGTTTTAATAAGCGACGCCGCTTTTGCGGGAAGCGATACTCTCGTTACGGCGAAGATATTAAGTAGAGCGATAAAACCGCTTAACCCCGATATGGTGTTGTGCGGCAGACAAAGCGTGGACGGCGACACCGCGCAAGTTCCGGCGGAACTTGCGGAGATGCTGGGATTTGCCTTTATTCCGTACGCAATGAGTTTTGCAACGGATAAAATACGGACGCGGCTCGGAGACAAAACCGTCGTTACGCCGTGCGTAGTGTCGGTGGAAAAAATCAAAACGCTGAGAACGCCGTCGTTCAGATCGCTTAAAAAAACCGTGGAGATAATAGACAACGGCGCGCTCTCGTTTAAGCCTTGCGAAGCGGGGTTTAACGGTTCGCCGACTAAGGTCGTAAAAAGTTATCCGTCGGAACTCGGAAGAAGAAAATGCGAGTTTATAGGCGGCGGAAAGTTGAGAGAGGTTATAACGCGCGCGCTTAATAAAAGCGACGACGCGCGAGTAACTTCGTTTAGCGGCGAGACGGGTAAGCAACTCGATGAAATTTTGATTATAGGCGACGGATTGGAAAAAATCGCCGAAAAAATCGCAAAAAAAACGACGCGTTTTTATTCGGATAACGTCGCCGACATTTGCGAAAAGATAACGTCGAGCGGTATAAAGAACGTGCTTTTTAAGTGTTCGCTCGAAACGCGCGCTCTTGCGCCGAGAGTCGCCGCAAGATTAAACGCGGGATTGTGCGCGGACTGCGTGGACGTCGGAACGGACGGCGAGAGACTGTATATGTCTCGCCCCGCGGCGAGCGGAAACGTGATAGCGGATATTATATCTACGAGCGATATTACTATGGCAACCGTGAGAGAAAGCGGAGAAGCGCGAACGGGCGTTGCGTTCTGTATAGGGTACGGAGCGAAAGACTACATTGAAAAAATTAAAAAATCAGCCGAACGTTACGGTGCGGAAGTCGTTGCGACGAGAAAGGCGGTGGACTTCGGTTTAATGCCGTACGAGGCGCAGGTGGGACTTACGGGAAGAGTCGTAAATCCTAAGGTATACGTCGCGTTCGGCGTTAGCGGAAAGATACAGCACGTCGTCGGAATGAACGAATCCGCGACGGTGATAGCCGTCGATAAAGACGGTAAAGCGGGAATTTTCGATTACGCCGATTACGGTGTGAAGGAGGATATAGAAAATGTTGAATTATAACTTAAAAATAGGTATTCTGCCCATAAGAAGGTGGATAAAAGAACCGCCTAAACGCATAGGAATATTCCAAAGCGATTACGCGGTCGAGAATAAAAAAATATGCGTCGACTATATTAAGAAGCATTACACGGACGAGATAACAGAGTTCGTCGATATAGATTTTCTTAACGACGAAGGCGTGCTTTGTTTAGAGGAAGATTGCGAAAAAGTCGTCGAGCATTTTAAGCAAAACGGCGTCAACGCGTTGTTTATCGTAAATTGCAACTTCGGTATGGAAAACGTCGCGGGGATCGTTGCGAGCAGGCTTAAACTTCCCACGCTTTTATGGGGACCGCGCGACAGGAATTTTTCCGACGGGATAAGATATACCGACACGCAATGCGGACTTTTTGCGATGAGCAAACAGTTAAAACGCGCGAACGTTAAATTCAGTTATATAGAAAACTGCGATATCGAAAGCGAAGTTTTCGACAAGGGGATAAAGAAGTTTTTCTCCGTCGCCACTATGTGCAAAAACTTCAAGGATTTGACGGTTTTGCAAGTAGGAACGCGCATAAAGCCGTTCAGTTCTATAATGTATAACGAATTGGAACTCGCCGAAAAGTTCAATATCCACGCGAAAATATTCAATCTCGCGGAAGCGGTGAACGACTTAAACGAGATATACGCAACGAGGCAGGACGATTTAAATAAAGATCTCGTCGAACTAAAAAACACTTTCGATTGCGGAACGTTGGACGACGAATATCTTAAAAAAATGCTCGCCATCGTTTATTATTACGAGAACTTGGCTATAAAGAACGATTGCAACGTGATAAGCAGCGAGTGCTGGACGGGAATAAATCTCGGTTGGGGCGCAAATCCGTGTCTTGCTATGTGCTTGCTTGCGGCTAAGGGTATTTTCGTTACTTGCGAATGGGATATGCACATGACGATAACCAACGTGCTTATGTTGTCCGCGAGTCGCGGAAAGTGCAAGCCGATACAAGGCGAATTTACGTGCCGCCATCCGAACGACGAGAACGCAGAATTGCTTTGGCATTGCGGACCTTTCCCGCTCGAATATAAAGACGAAAAAGTTAAACCCTATCTTTACAACACGAAACCGTCGTTTAAGTTGAAAGAAGGCGAATATACGATAGCGAGATTCCAATGCGAAAAAGGTAAGTATTATCTACTCGGCGGTAAGTTCGACACGTGCGACGGACCCGAAACGTTCGGAACGTATATGTGGGCGAAATTTAAAGACTTGCCGAAGTTGGAAAGAAAAATTATCGAAGGGCCGTACATTCATCACATGACGGAAATCCCCGGCGATTACGTAGAAGAACTTAAAGAATTTTGTAAATATCAGGACGAAGTTGAATTCGATCCTATGGAGGAATAAAAATGTTATACAGTTTGCAGGATATACTTAAAATAGGCGAAGAAAAAGGTTTTGCGATACCCGCTTTCAACGTTTACAATATGGAAACGGTTATGGGAGTGTTAAAGGCGGCGGAAGAAACGGGCTCGCCCGTTATAATGCAGTTTTACTCGCGTCTTGCGACGACGGGTTTTGCGGATTATCTCGCGCCGATAATACTTAAAGCGGCAACGACTTCGAAAGTTCCCGTGTGTATGCACTTAGATCACGGCGCGGGGTTTACTCCCGCGGCAATCGCGCTTAAAAACGGCGCGACGGGTATAATGGTTGACTTTTCTAAATTACCTTTCGACGAGAACGCGGAAAGCACTAAAAAGGTAGTCGATATTTGTTCCGAACTCGGCGTGGGCGTAGAAGGCGAACTCGGCGCGATAGGCAGAGCGGCGGACGGCGTTTCTACCGATTACACCACCGTTGAAGACGCCGTGAAGTTTACGAAAATCACGGGCGTAACCGCGCTTGCGATTGCGGTTGGCACGGCTCACGGAAGATACAAACAAGCGCCCGTTCTCGCGATAGAGCGCATTAAGGAGATAAAAGAAGCGACTAACGTGTCTCTCGTTCTCCACGGCGGAAGCGGCGTTCCCGACGAGCAAATACGCGCGGCGATAGACGCAGGCATCAGAAAGGTTAATTTCGGAACGGATCTTTGCTATTCGTTCTTGGATAAAGTGTTCGAGACGGATAAAAACAAAGTCGCGATCGACTTGTTTATGGCAGAACCCATAAACGCGGTAAAGGCGTTCGCGGAATCCAAAATCCGTTTACTCGGCGCGGCGGGTAGAATATGAAAAAAGTTGCGGGACTCGGAGCGTTCGTTTTAGATTCGCTTATTGCGTGCGATTCGTATCCGAAAGAAGATATTAAAGTTAAAGCGGATAGCGTGAGAGTAAGCGGCGGCGGTCCGACGGGTAACGCGCTCGTCGTTATGAGCAGGCTCGGACTCGATTGTTACGCTTGCGGCGCGTTTGCGGACGACGCGGCGGGCAAATCGCTTATAGCCGACTTAAACAGATTCGGCGTTAACACGGACGGCGTAACCGTATCTAAGGGAGCGACTTCTTTTACATCGTATATACTGTTATCGAAGCAAAGCGGAACGCGTACTTGCGTTTTCGACAGGGGAACGGTTTTAGACGACGCCGACGCTATAAATTACGAAAAAGTTAAGCAAGCGGACGTATTGCACCTTGACGGGAATTATATAAACTGCGCGGTGAAAGCGGCTAAAATCGCGAAAGAGAACGGCGTTAAAGTAAGTCTTGACGCGGGCGGCTTGTATAACGGAATAGAGAGATTGCTTCCGTTCGTCGATATTTTAATTCCCTCGGCGGAATTTGCTCTCGGTATAACGGGCGAAAAGGATATTCCGTCGGCAATGATAAAATTGCACGAAAAGTATTCGCCGGAAATTCTCGCGGTTACCGACGGCAGTCGCGGCGGGTATTATTTTGAAAACGGTAAAGTTGAAAAGTACGACGGAATTAAGGTTGACGCGGTAGACACCAACGGGGCGGGCGATACGTTCCACGCGGCGTTTATCGTCGCTTACGCGGAGGGCAAGAACGTGCGAGAGTGTTGCCGTTTCGCGAGCGCGGTCGCAGCGTATAAGTGCGAACACGCGGGAGTGAGAGATTATCCTCTCGATAAAGACATATGCGATAAAGTTTTCGCGCTTACCGAAAAAAAATAATTTTTATTATCCTAAAAGTTTTTTAAACAATGTCCGCGGGGACGAATTATTCGTCCCCGCGGGCAAAGTTTTTATAACGAGTTAAAACCGACTCGGTTTATCGCGACGGAATAATCCGCCGCGAATAAATTACATAAGCAATTTGCCTTCCGTGGAAGTTATTACTTTGAACATTTCTATTTGTCTGCCCGTTACGGCGTCGATATAAACGTAATAGGTCGAGCCGTCGTACGTGCCCGAAAACTCGTAGCATAGTTTTTCGGATTTTTCACCTACGGGCGTTATAACCGTTCTGCAAGTAACGATGTCTATCTCCGCGGATATTTTTTCTCGCGCTTGACTTGCCGTCAATACGGGCTTGCCGATTTTTCTTTCGGTGTGATTGGTGTAATACGAAGTCGCTTCCATACCGATAACCGTTGCCGTTTCGGCGCATACTCTGACTTTAACGAGGTCGGGATATAATATCACGTCGTCTTGCGAGCCCGCGAAGTTTATCGTATATACGTTGCCGGTGTGGTTTATCCAAACGGGTTTCATATCGAATAAACCTTGTCCCGCGAGGAAGTCGAGCGCTTTCTCCACGGCGTCGTCGTCGCTAATTAACGTGTCGTTGCAACTTCCCGAATAGGCGAACGATATAATTTTACCGCCCGTTTCCGAGATTTGCGCGAATAACGTTTCGCCGTCTATTTCCGCGGTAACGTTATAGCATTTAAGCGCGCCGTCGAGCGTGCCCGCGGATTTTGCGTCTTTATATCCGAAGTCCGAGAATGTGTGCGCGAAAATTTCCATCGCTTGCGCTTCCGTTATCTTGTCGCCCGATAATCCCTTAATTTCGCGATCGTCCGCGCCGTCGGAGAAAGGTCCGTCGTAAATGAGTTCGGGGTATTCTACCGAAAGGTTTTCGAGGTCGTTGAAGTTGTTTATAACCGCGTTGCCCTTATCGCCCGAAGCCATTGCGGCGAAAGAAAAATCGTTTTCCATATCGCCCATGGTTTTTTGAAGCGAAGATTTAAGCGTTAAGTTCGCCTTGTAAAGTTTTTTCAAGTTTTCTTTTTCCGTGGCGGTAAGGTTTTCGCCGTTCGTCAATTTTTTGTTAAGATGTTTCGCGTAGTCGCCTATCTGGTTGACGAGTTTTACCGTGTGAAATTTACTCTCGTCTTTAAGCGGCAACGATTGAATGTCGTTCTCGGCGAGTTCGCTGTTTACGGCGAGGTCTAAAAGGTAGTTTTGCACTGCGCCAGAGTCGCTCGTCGCGAGTATTTTCGACAGATTCAAGTCCATATTGTCGACTTGCTCCACGGCGTCGTAAAATGAGCGTCTGTAAGAGGCTTCGAGCATCGTGTCGCTCGTCGTCGGCATTAGGAAGGTAAAGGTTAAAACGGAAGCGAGTACCAAAGTCGATACGCCGAGCGAGATAACCGCCGCGAGCCAACCGCCGAACCCTCTGTTTTTTTCGCGCGATTGAGCGCGGGTTTTTGCGCGGCGTTCTTTTTCCGCTTTTTTCGCGAGGAATTTTCGTTGCTTTAATTCCGCTTTTCTCGCTTTTTCTTCGCGACGCGCTTCCGCCTTTTGCGCTCTTTCCGCCGCCACGCGTTTTTGGCGTTGCTTTTTTGTTTCGTGTTTTAACGCTTCTCTGCGCGCTAAACGTTCTTCGAGCCGTTTTTGACGGCGTTCTTTCGCTTCCGCTTTCTTTCTGTTCTTTTCCCTGAGAAGCGCGGCTTTCGCCTTTTCTTTTTCTGCTTTTCTGTGCGCTTTTATTCTCGCGAGTTCCACGCGCTTTTCGGCGGCGATACGTTCTTTTTCCGCCTTAACCGCTTGTTTTTTTTGCAGTTTTTCCGCCTTTCTTTCTACGGCGGCGCGTTTTTTTGCCTCCTTGCTTTTCTTTAAGGTTGCCGCGCGGCGGTTTTTAGCGACGGACTTCGCGCTTTTTTTAACGTCCGATTTGCCGTGAGCGCGCGTTTTCGATTGAGCCACCGCGTTTTCCGCTTTTTCTACGGCGTTGTTTTTTTGTTTTTCCATATTTACTCCTCCTTAAATTAAATCGCGAATACGTGATTGCCTATCGTTACGGTAGTCTTTCTCGAAAATATCCAAGCCGACGTCGCCGTGGCGGGGTTGTAATAGTACAACGCGCCGTAAGTCGGATCCCAGCCGTTCATGGCGTCGAGCGCCGCTTTTCTCGCCGTCGCGTTAGGCGTTAGATTGATTTGCCCGTCGTTAACCGCCGTAAACGCGTAACTTTGATAGATTACGCCCGACATGGTGTTGGGGAAGGACGCACTTTTAATTCTGTTCATAACGACCGCTCCGACCGCGACTTGTCCCGCGTAACTTTCGCCTCGCGCCTCGCCGTAAATTAAGCGGGTGAGAAGGTTTACGTCCGCGTCGCTGTAACCTCCCGTTACGTTGTTCGCGTCGTTTGAGTTGCTTGCGGAGGACATACCGAGCGCGGCGAGAGTTTTCTTGCCGACGATGCCGTCAACCGCGAGACCGTTCTTTCTTTGGAAATACTTAACGGCGGCTTTCGTGCCGGAACCGAATATTCCGTCCACCGCGCCTTTATAATACCCCCAGTTTTTAAGTTTTTTCTGCATGGTTTTAACCGTGCTTCCCGTACTGCCTTGCTTTAACGTCAGAGCGTAAGTCGTTTGCGTTTTCACGCCCGTTCCCGCCACGCAGCATAACGCCGCGGCGAAAATCGTTAAAACCAAAGCGAACGTTTTAATTGTTTTTTTCATTTTCTCCTCCTTTTCGGTTATAAAATTTTTTGATTATCTCGTAAATTTTGCTTTTGTATACGTAATTAGAGCCTTCACCCGTAAAGCAAAGCGGCGGATAAACCACGCACCACCAATTATCGCCTTTGCCGCTTCCGAGGTTAATTATAAGCGCGTCGTAATAACCTTTTTCAAGCGTTAATTCGCCGTATACGCGAGTGGGAAATTCTTCCGTTTTAAAAGACGCTTCGCTTTTATAGTCGAACCCGTTTTCAGAAAGCGTATCGTTCGCGACTTCCTCTATGCGCGATATAAGCGATTTTAAGACGCGATCCGCTTTTTCTCTCGTGTCGCATTCGGCGATATACGGCGTTAAAAAATCCACGACGGCGTTTTTAACGCGGTATTTCACGTTCTGATCCGCTTCGAGATTGGACTCCGCGCGGATATGTATCCTTAAATACTCGGTTTTAACGCCTTCGTTTTTGGGGAGATACAAGCCCGCCGCGATTAAAATTATTATGGCTAACGCCGAAAAAGTTATGCAAATTTTTTTCATTTTTAATCCTTCTCCGTTTATACGGTAATTATTCGTTTCCTTAATTTTTGCCCGAATAACTCGGTTTAACGGATATTCTTGCGCAGATAATCGTATATTTTATCGAATAATTGCGGCGGAAACCTTTTGCCGATAGGCGTGCGGGGTTGAAATTAAGCGGTTAAAAAGGGGCGAAACGGGAAGTTTGCGAAAAAATTCAAATAAAAAATCTTTTTATCCGCAAAAAAAAAGATAAAGTATTTGTATTTTTTCTTTTTATGCTGTATAATATTAAAAAGCGAACGTAGCAATTCGAGAGTAAGCGGGTTTTAGGGGCGGAAGTTTCGGCGGTTACACCGCCAACCGTAAGCGAAATCGTTTATTCATTATATATAATATCGCGCGTAACGCGTGAAACAGTACGATTTTCAAGGTTATTTAAACCTTTTTCGCTTAAAATTATTCCGCGGTACGATGAAAATTCGGCGTATCGAGATTAAGTATTTAGGAGATTTATTCATTTTGGAACCAAAACGCAACAAAACGATATGGATAATCCTCGGCGTTATTATCGTCTTAATCGCCGCGCTATCCTTATCATCTTGCCTTAACGGCAAAACCGAAGTCAATTATTCCGACTTTATGCAAGTCGTGGAATGGGCAGGCGATTCCGACGGAATTACGAGAGAGAAAGTTAACACGATTAAAACGTCTAACGGCGAGTCCGCGTTAAAGAACAGTCTGTTAAATTCAAGCGCGGAAAAATTCACGATTTACGAAGTAGTAATTAAAAATTACAATATCGACTTTTCCGTCAGAATCGGCGATTCTAACAACGTTAAGTCGTTTACCACGAACTTTTCGAGAAGTTCGGACGTCGTTTTATCGCTTGAAAGAGCGTTGAATGCAGCGGGTATAACTTATTCTTACACCGATCCCAACGCGGGTTCTATTTGGTCTACGCTTATGCCGATTATCGGTTACGTTCTCGTGGCGGTCGTGTTCTTTATCATTATGATGCAGACGCAGGGCGGAACGAAGAGCGCGATGAATTTCGCTAAAACCAACGCTCGCCTTAACCACAACTTAAAAGTGAGATTTTCAGACGTCGCGGGTGCGGAAGAAGAAAAAGCCGAACTCGCCGAAGTCGTCGACTTCCTTAAAAATCCGAAAAAATTCTCGGAACTCGGCGCGAGAATACCTAAGGGCGTTTTGCTCGTAGGTCCTCCCGGAACGGGTAAAACTTTATTCGCGAAAGCGGTTGCGGGCGAAGCGGGCGTCCCTTTCTTTTCGATATCCGGTTCAGACTTCGTAGAAATGTTCGTCGGCGTGGGCGCGTCGAGAGTAAGAGATTTGTTCGACGCGGCTAAAAAGAATATGCCGTGTATAGTGTTTATCGACGAAATAGACGCGGTAGGTCGTCAACGTGGCACGGGGCTCGGCGGCGGACACGACGAAAGAGAGCAAACGCTTAACCAATTACTCGTTCAGATGGACGGTTTTGAAACCAACGACGGCATAATCGTTATGGCGGCGACGAACCGCGCGGATATATTAGATCCCGCGTTGTTGCGCCCCGGTAGATTCGACAGACAAATTTACGTCAACGTTCCCGACGTTAAGGGCAGAGAGGCGATACTCAAAGTCCACGCGAGAAACAAACCTCTTGCAACCGACGTCAACTTTAAGACCGTTGCGAGAATGACGAGCGGTTTTTCGGGCGCGGACTTAGAAAACCTTCTTAACGAAGCGGCGATTTTAGCCGCGAGAGCGAACAGAAGATATATCACGAACAAAGATTTATACGAGGGCGTAAACAAAGTCTTGTTAGGACCGCAGAAAAAATCGCGTCTCGTTACCGAAACGGATAAGCGCATTACCGCGTATCACGAATCGGGGCACGCTATCTTGGCGAGATTGCTTCCCAATTGCGATCCCGTTCACGAAGTAAGCATTATTCCGCGCGGGCAAGCGGCGGGGTATACGATGACGAGACCGGAAAACGACGACAATCATATTACGAAAGCAAAACTCCTCGACGATATAGTTATGACGTTAGGCGGCAGAGTTGCCGAAGAACTTATAATAAAGGATATATCCGCGGGGGCGTCGGGCGATATACAAGCGGTAAGCAAACGCGCTCGTCTTATGGTTACCGAATGGGGTATGAGCGAAAAAGTCGGACCTATATCTTACGCGTCCGACAAAGAAGTGTTTATCGGCAGAGATATGGCTTCGCACGTTACGTATAGCGAAGAGACCGCTGCGATCATCGACGAAGAAGTAAGAGACATAATAGAGACCGCTCTTGCGAAAGCGAGAGAACTCTTAAAAACGCATAAGAACTTATTAGACAATATGGCGAGACTGCTTATAGAGAGAGAAACTATTTTCTCCGAAGAAGTAGATATGCTTATGAAAGGCGAGTCGCCCGAAGATATTATGCGGTTTATGGACGAAAACGAACAAAAATTGTCGGAAAACCCCTTCGAGAGAAGAACAAACCCCGTTATAATCGGTTCGGAGAAAACCGCTCCGGATAAAGGCGAAGTCGATAAAGACGGCGAAAAATAAATAAAACGGTAAGAAAAAAAAGAATTACGACATAAAGAGGAAACGCGTATGGGAAAAATAATTGCTTTTTCAAACCAAAAAGGCGGCGTGGGAAAAACGACCACGTGCGTCAATATGGCGGCTTATCTCGCGCAGAAGGGCTATAAGTGTTTAATAGTCGATCTCGATCCGCAAGGCAACGCTACGAGCGGGTTGGGATTTGTGAAAAGCGAAGTTAAAAGTTCCGTTTACAACGTGATGATCGACGACGCGCCCATAGAGGACGCCGTAGTGAAAACTTGCGTCGATAATTTAGATCTTTTACCGTCGAGCATAGACCTTGCGGGGGCGGAAGTCGAACTCGTGTATATGAAAGACCGCGAACACGTTTTGAAAAACGTAATAGAAAAAGCGCGGTTTACTTACGATTATATCGCGGTGGATTGTCCTCCGTCGTTAGGATTACTAACGATTAACGCGCTTGCCGCCGCCGATACCGTCGTTATTCCCATTCAGAGCGAATATTACGCGTTAGAGGGGCTTAGCCAACTTATGAACACCATAAGGCTCGTCGTTAAACACCTCAACCCCGCGTTGAAAGTGGAAGGCGTCGTTTTGACTATGAACGATAACCGCGCGATAATCAGCAAGCAAATATCCGAGGAAATAAGAAAATACTTCGGAAAAAGCGTTTACGACACCGTTATTCCGCGCAATATCCGTCTTGCGGAAGCGCCGAGCCACGGCGTACCGATAATGCTTCACGACGTGAGAAGTAAGGGCGCGAAAGCGTACCTCGCGCTTACGGAAGAGTTTTTGTCGAGACAACGCAAAAAATAATTACCCGCGGGTAAAAAACGAAGATTCCGTCGCGCGGCGCGCGGCGTAAACGAAAAAGAAAAAAGCAGTAAATTTCAAGGAAAGTGAAACCATGGCTCAAAACAACAGAGGATTAGGCAAAGGCTTGTCGGCATTGTTTTCGGAAACGGAAGAAGATTACGGCAAAAGTCTGTTATTCAACGAAGAAGAAGCGGTAAAAGGCGAAAACGTCTCCGAAATAGAGATGAGTAAAATTTTCGCGAATCCCAATCAACCGCGAAAAGTTTTCGACGAAACGGCGTTGCAAGAACTTGCGTCGTCCATTAAAAAGCACGGCGTTATAATGCCTATAATCGTCAATAAGAGTGCGGGCGACAGATTTATGATTATCGCCGGCGAAAGACGTTACCGCGCGACGAAAATCGCGGGGCTTTACACCATTCCCGCAATCGTCAAAAATTACTCGGAACGTCAGATTAAGGAAATCTCTCTTATAGAAAACTTGCAGCGAGAAGATCTTAACCCGATAGAAGCGGCTAACGCGATGAAGTCGCTTATGAACGATTACGGTTTGACGCAGGAGGACTTGGCTGACAGAATAGGTAAATCCCGTTCCGCAATCGCCAATACGCTGAGACTGTTAAATCTCGTACCCGAGGTTATGAAGTTAGTCGAAAGCGGCGCGTTGTCCGCGGGGCACGCTCGCGCAATCGTCGCCGTACCCGGACTCGATCAAAAGAAAATGGCGGAAACCGCCGTTAAAGACGGGTGGTCGGTTAGAGAAGTCGAAAAGAGGGTTAAAGACTACTTTATTCCGCCCGAGGAGAAAAACAAAAAGAAAGCGAAAGTCGAACTTTCCGCGGAACTGAAAGACTTAATCGGCGATATGCAGAGAGTGTTCGGAACCAAAGTAAACGCCATAGGAAACGACAATAAGGGCAGAATTTACATCGACTACTATACGAGAGACGATCTCGACAGACTCGGCGAAATTTTGGAATACTTGAAAGCAACGAGAAAATAAAGATGCTAAAAATCACGACGGCGCGAAAACATCGCGCCGTTTTCGACGGAACGACGATTATGCCGGAATTTAAAAAATTAGGAAAAAACGTAAAAATAATCTACGATTACGCGCCGCGCTCAGAAGTATCCTTTTGCGATATATCGGCGGGCGTAAAATATATGTGGCGAGACGAATTCGTCGCGGAATACGCGGAACTTAACGGAACGCTTATACTTCGCGAAACTTGCCCCGACTATAAGGACGCGTTTTATTATCCCGTCGGCGACGACGTGAACGGCGCGCTCGACGAAATAGACGCCTACTGCGAAAAGAGCGGAGAGCCGCTCGTATTTTGTTGTATTGACGAAAAAATCAAAGACGTTTTATTAAAGCGTTACTCCGACGCGGACGTGTCTTTTAACCGCGATTGGAGCGATTATATCTATTCCGCGCAAGATTTTAAGACTTTTTCGGGTAAGAAGTTTTCGGGACAGAGAAACCACGTGAATAAATTCGTGAAAACGTATCCCGATTACGCGTTTAAGCGGTTGACGAAAGAAGATTTTCCGCGCGTGGCAGAGTTTTTCAAAGCGTACGAACGCGAAACCGTCGCCAATATGTGGACGGAGATAGAAGAAGAACGCAAGGTCGCCGACTATATTTATAACGCGTTTGAGTTAAAGCAAGTCTGCGGGTACTTAGAGACGGGCGGCAAAATAGTCGCTATCTCCGCGGGCGAGGTAGTTGGCAACGTTTTAATAGTACACGTCGAAAAAGGACTAAAAGAATACGCGGGCGTATATCCTACGATGGCGCGCGAGTTCGCAAGGGCGTTCGCGGAGGACGGCGTTGAGTTTATAAACCGCGAAGAGGATTGCGGAGACGCGGGACTGCGCGTTTCTAAAACTCAATATCACCCCGTCGAGATAAAAAATAAATACGTGATACGCGTTAAAACGCCGTTCGAACGTATAGTCGCTCCCGTTTATATTAAAACCGAACGCCTTACGATAGAGGATATATCGGAAAAGGATAAAGAGGTTTACTCGTGCATTTATAAAGACGACGCCTTAAACGAGTATTACGGTTACGATTATCGCGAGGATTTAAACGGGCGAGAGCCGACCGCGGATTATTTTTACGAATTTATGCAGAGCCTTAAAGTGAAAAAAGAAGAGTATTCTTTCGCGGTGAAAAAGGACGGCGTAATGATAGGCGAACTCGTTTTGTATAACTTCGGCTATCGCGGCAGGGTTGAAATCGGGTTCAGGTTTTTAAGAGAATATCAAGGCGCGGGGTACGCGTACGAATCCGCCTCCGCGTTAATGCGATACGCGAAAGAGACGTGCGGGGCGACGGAAATCGCTTGTCGCGCGTATAAGAAAAATCTTCCGTCTCTCGTGCTTATAGAAAAACTCGGGTTTGAAAAAACGCGAGAAACCGAGGAAATGCTTTTCTTTCGCGCAAAAGCGTAAGCGGGACGGCGAAAGGGACTAAGAGTTTTTTCGTTCGGCGTTTCGTTTTCTTACCCGTTCGATGAACGCGTCGTGGGAGTCGAGCGTGCGTATCATAGAACGTTGAATGGGTGGAGCGGCCTTGTTTTTTTCGGTCGTCGGCGCGCTTTTTGTGGCGGAGGGAGCGTCTCCGACGGAACGCGGCGGCGTGGTTTCCGCCGCGGAAGCGGAAGAATTTTGCGATTTAGTCTTTTCGTATACGCTGATAAGCGAGTTTAAAAGGTTAAAAACGCCGAATTTATCCATTTTTTACGCCTCCTATGCAACAAAAAATTTTAAATAAGCGAAATTTTATTGCAAAACTGTTAAAATTAGTTTATAATATATAACTGTATAACTATATTATATTCGGCGAGAGGGGAAATCTTGCCGAAACGATCGGAGATGTTATGAAAAAAGTAATTGTATCCATTGCGACCGCGTTGCTTGCGGTAGTGTGCGCGTTCGGCGCGGCTTGCGGAAAGGACTCGTCGTTCACCGCCCCGGGGTTTACCGACTTCGGTAAAGTCGTCAGTCAAAACGCGTTCGTCAGCGAAACGGAAAACTACGTGTTGTTCATCAACGGTGCGGCTAATTCTTCCGCGGACAACTCTTACGGCGTACCCGTCAAGGGCAGTTTGATGGCAATTAAAAAAGACGACTTTAAGTCGGGCAAGTTTACGGAAGCGAAAATCGTCGTTCCCAAACTTTTCGCCGCGACCGATTATACCGCGGGCGTTTACGTAAACGGCGACTACGTGTATTACGGAACGCCTTCCACCGATAAAAACTCTTCGGGCGAAATCGCGAACGACGAAATCGTGTTTATGAAGAGCAAAATCGACGGAACTGAAAAACCCCAAAAACTTTTCGAATATTCCGCGTTGTCCGTATCTTACCGCATAGCGGGAACGTCGGACGGAGTCGTAATAGTTTATTACGACACGGCGGACACCGCCTTAAAAGCGTATTTTGAGAGTACGGGCAAGACGGAAGTTATCGCTAAAACCGACTCGGAAACCAACGACGGCTCTAACGGCGAATATCTCTCCCTCGGCGAATATAAATTCGTAGGAACGGAAAATTCCGACGACTTTGCCGTAATTTATACCGTTACCGTATACAACGAGAAGTATTACGAAAAGAAAGCGGAAACCGAAGGATATTCGAGAGCGACCGCAAGTTATAATTACGTTTACGCTTATAAGGCGGGATCGCAAAAAGGCGAGAACGAAACGCTTCTCGGCAAGCGCGTGTTAGACGGTAAAAACGATAACGTTAAGTACACGCTTAAACTCGTAAAAGACGGCTACGCGTTTTACACGGAGACCGACGTTAATTCCAAAGAAACCGTGAAAGGCGTTAAGATAACCGAAATCGAAAACGCGGAAAAACACGTGGAGATTAAAAACGCCGACCTCGTCGCCGATACGACCTATATCGTTAGTTTAGAGGAAGCGTACGCGCTTACCAAAGATTCAGACGAGGATACCTCGTCCACCGTTTATAAACACACGCTTACGGGAAATGCGACCAAAGACGACGAAAAAGTCGTACTCGATACCGAGGGGCTTTCTGCTATATTGTTTAAGAACGGCGACTTCTTGTATTTTTATAATTCCGATAATAATATCGTCAGAATAAAATTAAACGACGCGGACGCAAACGTCGAACGCGTGTCGCTCGGTGCGGTTAACACTTCTTGGTATAAACCCGTAGTTATGACGATAGGCGAAAAACCGTATATGTTATATAGCGACGCCACGACGATAGGCAGTTCTTATATTTACGTTGCCGACTTATCGAAAACGGCGATTCCCGAGGATGCCGAAGACGAAGATAACGACGTATTCTATATCGACGGCGTAACGCTTTTAGGCGTAATGACTGCCGAAGACACAGCCAACGCCGTTGCCGACGCGGTTAGCAAAATCGGTTCTACGTTAGAACTTACCGAAAACGAGAACGGCGATTTGATTTGCGAAGCGTACGACGACGCTAAAAGGGTTTACGACGGACTTTCCGAAGAAGCGAAAAAATACGTCTCCGACGCTAACGTAACTACGCTTAATAATTGCGAAAAGGCTATATCGCTCGCGAATAAGTATAATAAACTCTCGTCCGTGAGTAAATACGACAAAATGACGGACGACGAAAAGGCTGCGTTTAAGACGGCGTTTGAAGCGGCGAAAGCGGAAAGAGACTCGCTTATTCAATCCGAAGTGTACGAAACCGTTCGCGATATGCTTCCCGAAACGTATAAGTATTACTATCAAGAAGCGGCGAAGAAATTCGCATAACTAAAAAATAAAAATCCGTTCGATGAAACGGCGGCTACGGGCGGCGCAAGGTTTGCGCCGCCCGTAAGATTTTTAAGTAAGGTGAGGTTATGGCAACGAGTTTAAGTTTTTGCGAATACGTATGCGAACAGATACGCGGGAATTACGACGTTCGTTTCAGAAAAATGTTCGGCGAGTATATGATATACTTAAACGAAAAGCCGATAATTCTCGTTTGCGACGATAACGTGTTTATAAAAAAACTACCCGAAATAGCGGAGTTGGCTAACGGGCTTGAAACGGGCTTTCCGTACGACGGGGCGAAAGAACAATATATAATAGACACCGACGACGTTGAAAAGTTTAACGAAATCTTAGCGGTAGCAGAAAGGGTTACGCCGCCTAAAAAAAGGAGAATAAAATGAAATCGTTAAAAGTATTGCAGGTATTAGCCAAAATCGGCAAAATTGCGAGCAAGATCGTTTTCGTGTGTTGCATAGTCGGATTTTGCGCTTGCCTTTTCGGAATAATCGCGCTTGCGATCGGCTCCGACGCGGTGAAAATCGGCGGGGTTACGCTTGATTCCGTATTGAAAAAAGAAGCGGATATGTCTTTATCTACTCTATACACCGTAATTGCTTCGGCAATGCCGCTTTGCGCCGGCGGCGCGGTGCTCGCTAAAATTGCGGAGCGCTATTTTTCGCACGAGTTGGCAAAGGGCACGCCCTTTAACGCGGAGGGCGCGAAAGAGTTGTTTAAGTTGGGAATTTGGACGATCGTGATTCCGTTATGCTCGCTCGTCGTCGCAAATATCGTGCAATCGGTAATGGCTGCGTTTATGACGGACGTCGTTAAAACCAAGTTAGAGGGGTGGGCGTCTATCGGGCTCGGCGTCGCGTTTATAATCATGTCGCTAATGTGCCGTTACGGTTCAGACGTGTCGAAAGAGAAAGAAATCTCCGAAGAGGAAACGGAAGAGTGCGACGATGACGACGGCGAAAACGATTGACAAAATCAAATAAAAAGAGTATAGTAAATAAAAGACGGAAAACGTTGCCGCGCGCGGTATCGTTTTCTATAAATAACGCAAAATAAGATTTAAGGAGATTATATTATGGCTAACAGATTCGTACTTAACGAAACGAGTTATCACGGCAAAGGCGCGATTAAAGAAATCGCGACTGAAATCAACGGCAGGGGCTTCAAAAAAGCGTTCGTTTGTTCCGATCCCGACTTGATTAAGTTCGGCGTAACCAAAAAGGTAACGGATATTTTAGACGAAAGCAATATCGCTTACGAAGTGTATAGCGAGATTAAACCCAACCCCACCATCGAAAACGTAAAACACGGAGTAGAGTCTTTCAAAAACAGCGGCGCGGATTGTCTCGTCGCGATAGGAGGAGGCTCGTCGATGGATACTGCGAAAGCGATAGGCATTATCGTCGCTAACCCCGAATTCGAGGACGTTCGTTCTTTGGAGGGCGTCGCTCCCACCAAAAACAAGTGCGTTCCGATTATCGCCGTTCCGACTACCGCGGGTACCGCTGCGGAAGTTACTATTAACTACGTTATAACCGACGTCGAAAGAAAACGTAAATTCGTTTGCGTCGATCCGAAAGACATTCCCGTCGTCGCGGTCGTTGATCCCGATATGATGAGTTCTATGCCCAAGGGCTTAACCGCCGCAACGGGTATGGACGCGCTCACTCACGCTATCGAAGGTTATATCACCAAAGGCGCGTGGGAACTTTCCGATATGTTCCACATTAAGGCTATCGAAATTATCGCCCGTTCGTTGAGAGCGGCGGTTCAAGGCACGGCGGAAGGAAGAGAGGGTATGGCTCTCGGTCAATACGTCGCGGGTATGGGCTTCTCTAACGTCGGTCTCGGCGTAGATCACTCTATGGCTCATACGCTTTCCGCTTATTACGACACGCCGCACGGCAAGGCTTGCGCTATTTTGCTTCCCACGGTTATGGCTTATAATGCGGACTACACGGGAACTAAATATAAGGATATCGCAATCGCGATGGGCGTTGAGGGCGTTGAAAAAATGTCTCAGGCGGAATACAGAAAAGCCGCGGTAGACGCTGTAAGAAAATTGTCGGAGGACGTAGGTATTCCCACGTCGCTTAAAGGCATCGTTAAAGAAGAGGATATTCCCGCGCTCGCGGAGTCCGCTTACGCAGACGCTTGCCGTCCAGGCAACCCCAGAGAAACGTCGGTAGAGGACATTATAGAACTTTATAAATCTTTACTTTAATCCTAAAAAGGACGAAGGTAAGACAAAAGTTTAATAACGAGTTAAAGCCACCGCGCCCGCAAAATATGCGGGCGCGGAAAAGTTTTTTAAAACACGTGCGAAAAAATAAAAAATTTTATTAAAAAAAAAGGGTTTTTAAATTTTACGGCGTATTATTATATGTTAATAGAATCATTGTATATAAATAAAGCGTAAAAATAGGCGAAAAAGTCGCGCGTCGCAAACCGTAAACCGTTCGCGATAAAAGGGGGCAGACGATGAAAGAAAAAACTATGCAGATAGAAGAGAGTTTTCTCTCGCCGTACGCCGCGAAGTCGAAAAACTCAGTCGGTAGATTGCGCGCGGAAGAGCCGTGTCCGATGAGAACCGACTTCCAACGCGACAGAGACAGAATTTTGCATTGCAAGGCTTTTAGGCGACTTAAAAACAAGACGCAAGTCTTTTTCTCGCCCGAGGGCGATCATTACAGAACTCGACTCACGCACACTCTCACCGTGTCGCAAGTTGCGAGAAGCATTGCCCGCGCGTTATCTCTTAACGAGGATTTGACGGAAGCAATCGCTTTGGGACACGATTTAGGACATACCCCGTTCGGTCATTCGGGCGAACGGATTCTCGATAAACTAAACCCCGCAGGGTTTAAGCATAACGAGCAGTCGGGCAGAGTCGTTGATTATTTAGAGAACGACGGCGCGGGGCTTAACCTTACTCGCGAGGTGGTGGACGGCATTGTCAATCACAAGCAAAGTTGCAATCCGAAAACCCTCGAAGGTAAAGCCGTGTCCCTCGCCGACAGAATAGCGTACATAAATCACGATATAGACGACGCGTTGGAGAGCGGCTTTATAACTTTTGACGAATTGCCGAAAGACCTAATCGAAATTTTGGGTAAAACCTCGTCTAAGCGCATAAACACGATGTTGTTTTCGATATTCAGGGAGAGCGAAGGTAAAAACAAAGTGGAAATGCAACCGCATATAGCCGACGCAACGGCGAGATTGCGCGCGTTTTTGTTCGAGAGAGTGTACGGTGCGGAAACTTTCCGTCGCGAAGAACGCAAAGCGGACAGAATGATAACCGCGCTTTACGAGTATTATAAAGGTCTGCCCGACGAGTTGCCGGATTTTTACCGCGGAGAGATAGAGCGGTTCGGTATAGACGTCGCCGTGTGCGATTATATATCGGGAATGAGCGATAACTTCGTCGTGAAGGAGTTCACGAAGTTGTTTATCCCCGATAAATGGGAGTTATAAAGCGGATACCCGCGATAAAAGAAAAGGACAATGAAAGGATTTGACGAGAAGTTCATCGACGAACTTAAAAATAAAAACGACATAGTAGACGTGGTAGGGCGTTACGTAACGCTCGAACACAAAGGCGGCAACTTCTGGGGAAGGTGCCCGTTTCACCACGAAAAAACGGCGTCGTTCTGCGTCAATCCGCAAGGTCAGTTTTATTATTGTTTCGGTTGTCATAAGTCGGGGGACGTCATAAGTTTTATTAGAGAAACCGAGGCTCTCGATTTCGGAGACGCGGTGAGATTGCTTGCCGATCGCGTAAAAATGCAAGTTCCCGATTTCCGTTACGACGACGAACAATTAAAAGCGCAAAAACGCCGCAAAGAACGCTTGCTCGCTTTGCTTAAAGACGCCGCGTTGTTTTACGCGCATAATTTGAGAGGTCCGAACGGTGTAAAGCACGCGGAATATATTTATAAACGCAAAATAACCGACGAGACGGCAATACGGTTCGGGCTCGGCGCATCGCTCGATTTCGGCGGCTTGCCTAAATACTTAAAGGAAAAGGGGTATACCAACGAAGAGATGGTCGCGTCCGGCGCGGTCGGCGAGAAAAACGGCAGGGTGTTCGATTGGCTCGGCGGCAGACTGATAATTCCCGTCATAGATCAATTTAACAACGTCGTTGCGTTCGACGGCAGAAGAATAGACGACGTTAAAGAACAAAAGTATATAAACACGCGCGAGACGGCGGTTTTTTCCAAAGGCAAAACGCTGTTTAACATAAATAACTTAAAGAAGGTTAAAAACGAAAAAGGACTTACCGACGTGCTTATAGTCGAAGGACACCTCGACGTTATAACCGTATCTCAAGCGGGTTTTCCCAACGTAGTGGCGAGTATGGGTACCGCGCTAACCAAAGATCAAGCGCGCGTATTAAAACGTTACACGGATAAGGCGTATATAAGTTACGACGGCGATTTCGCGGGGCAGAAAGCCACGGTGCGCGGACTTGAGATTTTGCGGGACGAGGGGTTAGAAGTAAAAATCGTTTCTCTTCCCGACGGAAAAGATCCCGACGACGTAATTAAAACCGAGGGCGCGGACGGGTACAGACGGTACATAGCGGAAGCAATGCCGCTTATTGATTTTAAGTTGCAGGTGATTAAGCGCGCGTTCGACTTAAACACCGTGGACGGCAAGCGCAAGTACGCGTCCAACGCGATTAGGGTTATACGCGAAAGCCCGTCTCCCGCCGAACAAGAGGATTTGCTTAAAGCGGTTCGCGACGCGACGGGGTTCACGTTCGAGTCGTTAAAGCGAGAATTGTATAGCGAAAAAACCGAGACCGAAAACAAACCCATCGTTGCGATAAGGCCCGTGCAAGACGTAGGCGACAAAGCGGCGATAGCGGCGAGATTCGTATTATACGCCTACCTTTTCAATAAGAAGTTCGTTTCCGAAACGAATATAGAAGAGTTGGAATTTTCCTCCGAAGCGCACGCTATGATAAAGAATTATATCGTCGAAAAACGCGAGAAAGGCGAAACGCCGAATTTTACCGACTTGTACGAAATATTACCCGAAGAATGCGGTAAAGAGCGCGACTTGATTGCGGGAATGGAGACGGACGGGCGCAGAGAGGGCGCGAAAAGATTTGACGAGGAAGCGTATTTTTACGATTGCGTCAAAACGCTTAAAATTCTCGAACTCGACAAGAAAGCGGAAATGCTTTCGGCTCGGTTTACCGCGGAGACGGACGACGCCGCAAGACGCGATATCGCGATGCGATTAAACGAAATTATAACCAAGAAGAACAAACTGTCTAAACAATAATACCGAAAAACGGTCAAAGGAGTTGACTTTTAACTATGGAAGAAAAACAAGAACTCACCGCCGAAACCAAACCGACGGAAAACAAAACGGAGGAACAACCGCAACCCGCGTCCGTACTCAGCGAACGTCTGACTACTCTCGTTGGCGATATCGTTCTCGAATTTAAAAAGAGCGGAAGCATAACCACTTCGCAACTGCTCGATAAACTCGAGAGATTCGACGCGGGCCCCAACGAAATCGAAGAGGTGTACAGAATCCTCGAAGCGGCGGGTATTCAGATTATTAATGAATACGAACGCGATAAGGATTTGTACGATCAGTTGTTGCAAGAAATAAGCATGGACGATCCCGTTAAGATGTATCTTAAAGATATAGGTAAAGTCCCGCTTTTGCAACCCGAAGAAGAGTTGGAACTCGCCCATAGAATGTTAGACGGCGACGAGCACGCAAAACTTCTTTTGTCCGAAGCGAACTTAAGGCTCGTCGTTTCCATCGCGAAACGTTATATGGGTAGGGGTATGCACTTTTTGGATTTAATTCAAGAAGGCAACCTCGGACTTATGAAAGCGGTTGAAAAATTCGATTATCAGAAAGGCTTTAAGTTTTCGACGTACGCCACTTGGTGGATAAGACAAGCCATAACCCGCGCGATTGCGGATCAGGCGCGTACCATAAGAATCCCCGTTCACATGGTCGAAACGATAAACAGATTATTGAGGGTTTCACGCAGACTGTCGCAAGAACTCGGCAGAGAACCGTTGCCCGAAGAAATCGCTAAGGCTCTCGATATGGACGAAGCGCGCGTTCGCGAAATCCAGAAAATCGCGCAAGATCCCGTTTCGCTCGAAACGCCTATCGGCGAAGAAGAGGATAGTCATCTTTCCGACTTTATAGAGGACGAGCACAGTACCGCGCCTACGGACTCCGTATCGTTCACGATGCTTAAAGAGCAATTGCTCGGCATACTCGACACGCTCACCCCGCGTGAAGAAAAGGTTTTGCGCTTGCGTTACGGTTTAGACGACGGCAGACCGAGAACGTTAGAAGAAGTCGGCAAAGAGTTTAACGTTACCCGCGAAAGAATACGTCAGATAGAAGCGAAAGCGTTGAGAAAACTCCGCCACCCCAGCAGAAGCAAACGCTTAAAGGATTTTATCGGGTGAAAGGGTTAGACGCGAGCGACGCGAATGTGCGCGTTGCGAGCGGTAAAGAAAAACCTCGTTTCCCTAAGAGCGCGGACAGAATTGCCGTACTCGTTCGCGAAGTCGGAACGTGCGGCGTTTTTGCGGACATAGGTTGCGACCACGGTTACGTCGCGCAAGAGATATTGCGGACGGGCGCGTGCGAACGCGTTATCGTCTCCGACGTAAGCGAGAAATGCTTGAAAAAAGCGGAAACGCTTCTTGCGCCTTATATAGCGGCGGGCAAGGCGACGGCGGTAACGTCGGACGGTTTTGAACGCGTGCCGCGGTGCGACGTCGCTCTCATTGCGGGAATGGGCGGCGAAGAGATAGTCGGAATATTAGAAAGGGCTATAACCATGGGGAAAGAGTTGCCGTCGAGGCTCGTGCTCCAACCGATGAAAAATCCCGACAAGGCGCGTAGATTCGTCGTCGGAAACGGGTATAAAATAGTCAGAGATTATTTGTTTTACGTTAAAGACAAGTATTACGTAGTTATAAATTGCGAACGCGGCGCGGACGAGTTATCCGACGAAGAAGCGGAATTCGGAAGAACCAACGTAAATGACCGCCCCGCGGATTTTATTCGCTTTATAAACGAGGAACTCGCAAAATTTAAAGCCGTCGCGGGCGGCGGAGAAGCGGTTGCCGAAAAAATAAAAAGGTACGAAAAATATGTTGAAAATTAACGAGTTGTTTTCCGCGCTCGACGAACGCGCGCCGATAACTTACAGTTTAAAATATATAGAGCGCGGCGATTACGACAATAGCGGAATAATAGTCGAATCGCGAGAGGAAGTAGAAAAAATTCTTTTCTCGCTCGATTTGTCGGCGGCGACGGTAAAAAAGGCGACGGAACTCGGTTGCGACACGATAGTAACGCATCACCCCGCGATATATTCGCCGATAAAAAAGTTAAGCGCGAAGGACGATACCGCGCCGTTGCTTTTTGCGATAAAGCGCGGGCTTAACGTCGTGTCGATGCACTTGAATCTCGACGCGGCGGAGGGCGGTATAGACGCGTCTTTGTGTGAAGGGCTCGGCGGAAAAACTTGCAAGATTTTAGAACCGCTCGCGGAAAACGTCGGGTACGGCAGAGAATTCGAAGTTAGCGAAACGACGTTTTCGGACTTCGTTAAAAACGCCGAAAAGGTTTTTAACACGGACAAGATAACGGCGTTCGGAGACGCGGGCGCGATAATAAAAACGGCGGCGTGTTTTTGCGGTGCGGGCGCGGGCAGTTGCGTGAAGTATATAGCGAGCGGCGGAGTTGCCGACGCGATAGTTACGTCGGATATGCCGCATCACGCGATAAAACGAGCGATAGAGAGCGGAAAGTGCGTTATGCTCTTAACGCATTACGCTTCGGAAAATTACGGATTTAAAAAATATTACGAAAGGATAACCGAAGATTTAGGCGACGAGGCGCAGACCTTCTTTTTCGCCGACGAACGGTTTATGTAAAAAATTCAGTTATAGGAGACGGAACATGATAGAAGCATTATTAGTATATCAACAAGCGGACGCGAAACTCCGCAAAATAGAAACGGAACTTGCGGGCAGCGAAGCGAGAAAAAAAGCGATATCCGCGAAAAAATATCTCGAGGGCGTAGAAGATTGCGTAAACCGCTTAGATACGCGCGCGGAGACTCTCGCCGCGGAGTACGAGAAAGCCTCGGAAGAATTGGTTAAAATAACGGAATTTCAAGCGGAATTCGAAAGCGCGGTAAAAGAGGCGACGGATTCTTCGGGCGTGGCGTATCTTATTAAAAAGTTAGACGACGTCGGTTTAAGAATTAAGGCGTTGACGGGAAAACTCAATAAACTCGCGGAAGAAATTCAAGCGATAAAGAAAGAGTATTCCGGAATTAAAGCGACGACGAAGGATATGAAAGCGCAATACAGCGAGTTCGGCAAGCAATATAAAGAACTTCAAGCCTCCGTTAAACAAGAAAAAGAAGAAACGGAAAAGCAACTTGAGGATTTGAAATCGAAAGTAGATCCCGCGCTTATGAAAAGATACCTCGAAAAGAGGGCGGCAAAAATCTATCCCGTAGTGTACGAAGCGCGCGAAAACGTTTGCGGCGCGTGCAATATGGAACTTTCTATGTCGGAGACCACTCGCTTAAAAGGCGGCGAAATAATAGAGTGCAGTAATTGCGGCAGACTCTTATATAGAGAAAAACAGTAAATATCCCGCGCGCCCGTCTTTTCGGACGCGCGAAGTTTTTAATTCGGCGGGTCGTTGCCCCCCCCGTAAAATCGGGCGCAAAATAACCTTACGAAAAAACAAAAACGAATTATTTTAAAAACGTTAAAAAAAGAATTGTAAATGGCGTCCGATTTTGGTATAATTATTATGATTTAAAATCTAAGACGTATCTAAAAAAAGAGGCAGAGTTTGAGCGATAAAAATAAAAACAATAAAAACGGCGGAAGTCAATCCGTCTTTACGAAAGAAACGCTCGGAGTAACGTGTATTTTGTTCTCCGCGCTACTTTTCGTGTTCCTAATAACGGGCGAAGCCGTTTTCGGTAAACTCGGAGCGGTGGTGGACGCGTTCTTATACGGCGTTTTCGGAATGGCGGCGTACCCCGTGGCGGTTTACGGCGTTATCGGCGGCTTCTTTATCGTAACCGATAAGAAATTGCGCTTGCCCAAAAAATTCAGATTATTTTTCACGCTGTCCGCTATATGCGTTACGGCGTTCGTTCACGTCTTGACGGTCGGAGACGTTCCGTCTTACGGCGAATATATATCGCGTTCGTATAATATGGGCGCCGGCGGATTTTCCAAGGCGTCGGGCGGCGGATTTTTCACCGCGCTTTTCGCCTATTTCTTTTCAAGACTTACGGTGGCGGGCGGAGCGGTCGTGCTCGCGGTGCTTGCAGCCGTGTGTATTTATTTTACGGTAACTTCCGTCGTCGGCAAAAGAAAAGCCGAACCCGTTAAAGAAAACGAATTTAACGGCGCGTATTTAGAACCGACGGAAACGCCCGCGCCCGCGCGCGTTCAAAGCGAACCCGCGGAAACTGTTGCGGAACGCGAACGTCCCAAAACTTCGCATTTGTTCGTAAGCGGCGGAGACGACTTTGCGCTTAAAACGAAAAGAGAAGTGAAAAAAGGTACGTCGCCGACTATTACGATTACGTCGGACGGCGGTATGCCCGTGGGCAACGTCGGCAAGTCTTACGAAGCGGCTCGGCTCGACGACTTGCAAAAGAAACTCGATTATATAAAAATTCCCGCACCGATAGATTTAGAGCGCAAGGACGTAACCACCGTTCGCAAAGAAGTCGAAAAAGAAAGTCCCGCGCAGTACGCTTCCGTGTCGGGGGTTATTCCCAAAACGACGGAACCGTTAAAGCGCGACGATAAACCCGCGCTTCCGCCGATGATAGAACACGACGGTGTTAGCGTATCGGGTATACGCGACGACGCAAGCGCGAGATCCGCGGAGTTTGAGAAAAAGTACGGAGCAATAGAAGAACCCGCCGTTCCCGTCAAGCGCGAAGAACCGAAAGAAACGTTTAGAGCCGTGGGGCGCGGAACAGCCAGAGGCTTGTTCGAAGATAAAAAAGAAGAAATCGCTGACGCTCCTCCCGCAAAAGAGGAGAAAACCGAAAGCCGTTCGTCGGTGTTCGGCGGCGTAACGAGAACGGAACGCGAACTTCCGAAAACGGAAAGCGAAGAACGCCCTGCCGTAGACGAGCAACCCGCTCCGACGGAATCGCGCATAACGAGAGACAGAAAAGTATCCGAAATTTTATTCGGCGGCAAAGAAGAGAAAACCGAAGAACGCGCCGCGATGAACGGCGAAACGTGCTTTACAAGCCGTGTGGAAAAAGACGGCAACGCGCCGTCCGCCGCGTTTAACGCGCCCGCTCGCGGTACGTTCGAACCGAAGCAACCCGTTCGCGAAGAGCCTACCGTTACGGCGGAGGAACCCGCAGAACCTAAAAAACCCGTTCCGATAAACAGAGAATACTTCCGTCCGCCGCTCGACCTTTTGGAGACGTATACTCAAACGGTAGACGTTTCGGAAGAAAATCACGAAGAAAAATTAGAAACGATAAGACAAACGCTCGGAGACTTCCATATTCAAGTAGAGCCGCAAGGCTTCGTGCAAGGACCGTCCATCACTCGTTACGAGATAAAAATGCCCGCGGGCATATCCGTAAACAAGGTGTCGAGTTACGATAAAGACTTGAAAATGCGTTTGGCTTCGCGCAACGACGTGCGTATAGAAGCGCCTATTCCGGGTAAAGACCTCGTAGGTATAGAGGTTGCCAACAAGCACCGCGTAACCGTCGGACTTAAAGAAGTTTTAGAGGGCGCGGCGGGGCGCAAGACTAAAAAGGGCGAACTGATATTCGCGCTCGGCAAAGATATAGTCGGCAACGCGATAACGGATAACCTCGCGAAAGGACCGCACTACCTCGTCGCGGGCGCGACGGGTTCGGGAAAGAGCGTGTGCTTAAACGTAATGCTCATATCTATGATAATGCGGTACAGTCCCGAGGACTTGCGACTTATTCTCATAGATCCGAAACGCGTGGGATTTAGAATTTACGAACACCTACCGCATCTTCTCATCGACGAAATAATCACGGAACCGCAGAGATGTCTTGCCGTGCTCGCGTGGGCGTACGAAGAGATGGAACGCCGCTATAAACTTTTCGAAGAGTGCGACGAGGTGTTAAGCGATATAAACGGTTATAACGATTACGTCGAGCGTACCGCGAAGAACACGACTCCGCGTCTCGCGCGAATAGTTATAGTAGTCGACGAACTCGCGGACTTAATGGAAACGTGCAAGAAAGATTTGGACGCGCGCATACGCGCGCTTGCAGCGAAAGCGAGAGCGGCGGGCATACACCTCGTTTTGGCGACGCAACGTCCGTCGGTAGACGTTATTACGGGAACGATAAAGGCGAATTTACCGTCGAGAATCGCGCTTAAAGTTATGAACTTCGTTGACTCGCAGACGATTTTGTCGGAAGCGGGCGCGGAAAAACTTCTCGGCAACGGCGATATGCTTTACAAAAACAGTGCGATGCCCGAATGTGAGAGATATCAAGGCGCGTGGATAAGCGACAGAGAAATAAACAACGTTGTGTCGTATATAATCGAACACAACGAGGCGTACTTCGACGACGAACTTTCAGCGTTCTTAGATAAGGAGACTAAACCTAAGCAAGAAGAGTCCGTCGCTTCGTCTGACGACGGCGGCGAGGACGAATTCGACGATCTTTTCTTAAAGGCGTTGGCTCTCGCCATTAACACGGGAACGGCGTCTATATCCCAATTCCAAAGACGTTTCCAGATAGGTTACGCGCGTGCGGGCGGCATAGTCGACAAGATGGAGCGTTACGGCTTTATATCGGGTAACGAGGGAAGCAAGGCGCGTAAAGTGCTTATAACGCGCGAAGAGTTCGAGCAGCGTTTCGGACCTATGCCCGACACCTTTTAATTAAACGCGAGATAAATTGTTTATGAACGGAAATATAAATAAAATCAACGGAAAACGCGTGGGCGTCGTATCGCTCGGTTGCGATAAAAACCGCGTCGACTCGGAGAAAATGCTTGCCGTTATCTCCGAAAGACACGAGATAGTAAACGATTTGTCGCGCGCACAAATAATAATCGTCAATACTTGCGCGTTCTTAAACAGCGCGAGAAAAGAGTCGATAGGCGAAGTTCTTCTCGCGGCGGACTATAAAAAGAACGGTTCGGCGGAGAAGATTATCGTTACGGGTTGTTTGCCGCAAAAATATGTCGGCGAACTGTGGGACGAACTGTACGAAGCGGACGCGTTTTTGGGCGTTTCCGATTACGGCAGAATAAACGACGTCATCGACGAAATATATTATACGGGCGCACGCGTCAACGCGGTAGGCGTTCCTTGCGGGGAGTGCGGTACGCAACGCGTGAGAAGCACCGACGGATACGCTTACTTGAAAATCGCGGACGGGTGTTCCAATCATTGCACGTATTGTCTTATACCTAAGATACGCGGCAAATACCGCTCCGTGCCTAAGGATAAACTTATAGAAGAAGCCAAGGCTCTCGGCGACGTGCGCGAGTTGATTTTAGTCGCGCAAGACACGGCGAGATACGGCGAAGACTTAACGCCGAAAACTACGCTTACGCAACTTATTCGCGAACTGTCCGCGCTATCGAACGTGCAGGGTATACGGCTTTTATATTGCTATCCCGAAAACGTAACCGACGAACTTATAAACGAGTTGCGTTGCAACGCCAAGATGGTTCGTTACATAGATATGCCCTTTCAACACGCGGACGACGCCGTGTTAAAACGAATGAACAGAAAGGGTACGGGCGCGGAATATCTCGCGCTTATAGAAAAACTTAAACGCGAAGTCGCGGGCATCGCCGTGCGTTCCACTTTTATAGCGGGCTTCCCCGGCGAAACGGAACGAGCGTTTGACAATCTATTGCAATTTATAGATAAAGCGGAACTTTTCAACGCGGGGTTTTTCAAGTATAGCAGAGAAGAGGGGACGGCGGCGTATAATCTTCCCGAACAAGTGAAAGAAAGCGTCAAGACGGCTCGCCTTAAAAAACTGTATTCCGCGCAAAAGAAAGTCGTTAAAAGAATAGGAAAATCGTTAGTCGGAAAAACCTTCCGCGTTCTTGCCGAAGGGTTCGACGAAAATCGCCTTTTATATTACGGCAGAGCGTATTTTAACGCGCCCGACGTCGACGGAAAAATTTATTTCTTTTCGGGCGACGAAGTAGTGTACGGCGAATATATAAACGCAAAAATAATTAAAGCGGACGGGTACGACTTAATTGCCGAACGCGTCGACTGATATAACGCGAATTTTCGCGTAAAGGAGAAACTTATGAATTTACCAAACAAGTTATCTTTGATAAGACTTTGCCTAATACCCGTTTTCACGGCGGTGTATTTCATCGGCGCGCTGCCGTTTAACTTTTTGATTGCGGGTATAATATTCGTAATCGCGGCGGCAACGGATTTTCTCGACGGGTACATTGCGAGAAAGCATAATCTCGTAACCGACCTCGGAAAATTTTTAGATCCGATAGCGGATAAAGTTCTCGTTTCCACGGCATTTATCGTGATGCTCGTGCCCGTAGGCGGCGAAGTTGCGATTTTGCCTTGGTACGGTGCGGTCGGCGTGGCTATTATTCTCGCGAGAGAACTTATAGTCAGCGGCTTCCGTATGGTTGCGGCAAGCAAAGGTATGGTTCTCGCCGCGGACAAAGCGGGCAAGATAAAAACCGTCGTGCAAGACTTATGCGCCGCGTTGCTCTTAATCGGCAAAGAGTTTATGCCAGAAGCGTATTCCCCCCTCAATATAGCGGGGTTGTGTCTCTTCGGATTGGCAACGCTTTTAACGATTATATCCGGCACGGAGTGCATTGTAAAAAACTTCGCAGTCCTAAAAGACGGAAGTAAATAAGATTTTTCGGAGAGCCTCGTACGTATGAAAACCGCGTTATTGTTTTTCAGAAATCCCGACGGTGCGATGACGGAAGAGTCTTATTCCGCGGTGAAAATTTTTCTTACCGCAGGTTTTAAGGTGGACTCCGTTGAAGTTTTATCCGTAACCGACGATTTGGGGTTTAAGAGAAGTTTAGGCTATTTCAAGGAAACGGCGGACAACCTCGTCGTGTTCCGCCCCGAAACGCTTTGCTTCGATATAGGCGCGTTAATAAGCGAGGAGACGGGCTCTGCGGTGATAGAAAACGAAAACGCTCGATCTTTTTCCGAAGCCGTCGCCAACGCGCGCGGCGCGGCGTACGCGGAAGACTACGCTCTTATGCCTGCGGGCGCAACGTTAATTCCCAACGTCAACGGTTGCCGTCAAGGGTTTATGTCGGACGATAACGATTTTTCTTTAATCGTTTTGCCGTCTAATCCCGCGGAGTTTAAGGTAATGTGCGAAAAGTACGTTTTGCCGTACCTCGAAAAAAAATATTCTCTGAATCGCAGAAGGCTCGTGTTGAAGTATTTCGGAGACGGAGACGCGCTGCGTGAAACTCTCGAACGCGCGAAATCGGAGACCGCCGTAAACTTTTATTGCGACGTAAACGAAAAGAACGGCGATTACACGGTGGGGCTATGCTTCGATAATTACGATAAAGCGAGCGGTGCGGCGGCGATACGATATATCGTCGGCGAACTTAAAGACGATATTTACGCCGAATACGACGCGTCGTTATCCGAACGGTTGTTCGATATATTAAAATTAAAGAAACTTAAAATCGCGGTTGCGGAGTCGTTTACGGGCGGAAGAGTCGCCTCGGCGATAATAAATAACGCGGGCGCGTCGAGCGTGTTGGTCGAGGGCGTCGTCTCGTATTCCGACGAAAGCAAGGCTCGATTACTCGGCGTCAGCGAGGATAATTTAAGGCGGGACGGCGCGGTGAGTTCCGTCGTAGCCTATCAAATGGCGGCGGGCTTGCTTAACACCGCCGATTGCGACGTCGCTATCGCAACGACGGGGCTTGCGGGTCCCGATACGGACGCTTCCGGCAAACCCGTGGGACTTTGTTATATTGCGGTCGGTATGCGTGACGGCGTGCATACGTACCGTTTTAACCTTAAAGGCGACAGGGAAACCGTTACCGAAACGGCTAAAAACGCTGCGTTGTTCTTGGCGGTTAAAACGCTTAAAAATTACGAAAAAAATTAAATTACGAATATATAAAAAGAGGAAACTATAATGGACGAAAACAAACTTAAAGCGCTTGACGGTGTGATGGCGCAAATCGAAAAACAATACGGCAAAGGCGCGATTATGCGTTTAGGTCAACAAGCGGGCGACGAAAACATCGAAGTCTTGCCCACGGGTTGTCTCTCTCTCGATCTCGCGATCGGCGTAGGCGGACTTCCCCGCGGACGCATTATCGAAATATACGGACCGGAATCCTCGGGTAAAACCACCGTCGCGCTTCACTGTATAGCGGAAACGCAAAAGGCGGGCGGCATTGCGGCGTTCGTAGACGCGGAACACGCGCTCGATCCCGTGTACGCTAAAAATCTCGGCGTTAACCTCGACGAACTCTACGTGTCTCAACCCGATACGGGCGAACAAGCGTTAGATATTACTAACTCGCTCGTCGCGAGTAAAGCGGTAGATATTATCGTCGTGGACTCGGTTGCCGCGCTTACCCCCAAGGCGGAAATAGAAGGCGACATGGGCGATTCTCACGTCGGACTTCAAGCGAGACTTATGAGTCAGGCACTCCGTAAACTTACGGGCATTACCGCTAAATCCAAAACGTGCATAATCTTTATCAATCAACTTCGCGAAAAAGTCGGCGTTATGTTCGGCAACCCCGAGGTAACCGCAGGCGGAAAAGCGTTGAAATTCTACGCAAGCGTCAGAATAGACGTTAGAAAATCCGACGCGCTTAAAGATTCCGACGGCGCGTACGGCAATCACACTAAAGCAAAAATCGTTAAGAACAAAGTCGCTCCTCCCTTTAAGACGGCGGAGTTCGACATTATATTCGGCAAAGGCATATCTAAGGGCAGTTGCATAATAGATCTCGGCGTAGCGTACGGCGTAGTCGGCAAAAGCGGCGCGTGGTTCTCGTATAACGGCGAAAAAATCGCGCAGGGCAGAGAAAAAGCCGTCGATTATTTTGAAAGCAATCCCGAAATTTACGAGGAAGCGAAAAATAAAATTTTGGACGCCTTTTACAATAAAGACAAGAAACCCGAATAAATCTTTGACATTTGCGTGAATTTAGTATACAATATATAATAGATAACTTCGGGAAAACCCCGAAAAATAACAGGAGGGCATACTGAAATGCAAACAACAAATTACGGCTCCCTGTTCTTGGCAAGCGGAATATCCGTCGGCGTATTTATAGGCGTTATCGCAGCGGTTGCGATAATTGCGACTATATTGGCGGTTGTTGCCGTTAAAAACAAAGAAAAGTCTTTTAAAAGTAAATTGGTAGACAATCAAAAAGTCGCCGAAAAAATGCTCGACAACGCAAGAGAAGAGAGCAAGAGAATTAAAAAAGAGGCTATTTTAGAGGCAAAAGAACAGGAACTCAAACTCCGCAACGACTTCGAGCGCGAAACGCGCGAAAAACGTTCGGAACTTCAAAGAACCGAAAATCGGCTCAATCAAAAAGAGGAAACGCTTGATAAAAAAGAAGAAAACTTAAACAAGCGCAACGAAGAGACTACTCGTCAACAAAACGCGTTGAGAGAAAAACAGTCCGAACTCGACAGAAAACTCAACGATATTTCCGAACAACACGACCGTATGGTTAAAGAGTTCGAGAAAATCTCGCAAATGTCGAGAGAAGAAGCGAAAAATCACCTTATCGAAGCGATGACCGACGAGGCTAAGCGCGACGCGGCAAGCACGATTAAAAACATCGAAGCGGAAGCGAGAGAAGAGGGCGAAAGAAAAGCCAAAGAAATCGTATCGCTCGCTATTCAAAAGTGCAGCACCGAGCAAGCGACGGAAATAACCGTCTCCGTCGTCCCCCTTCCGTCCGACGATATGAAAGCGAGAATAATCGGTAGAGAGGGCAGAAACATTCGCGCGATCGAAAACGCGACGGGAATAGAACTTATAATCGACGACACGCCGGAAGTCGTTATCGTTTCGGGATTTGATCCCGTGAGACGCGAAACGGCGAGAATCGCGATAGAAAGACTTATTCAAGACGGCAGAATTCACCCCGCGAGAATAGAAGAAACCGTTGAAAAGGTTAGAAAAGAACTCGATCAACAAATAAAAGAAGCGGGCGAAGCGGCTATGTTCGATTGCGGCATATTCGGACTTCACCCCGAACTCGTCAAAATTCTCGGCAGACTTAAATTCCGTACGAGTTACGGGCAGAACGTGTTAAGACATTCGATAGAAGTGGCGCACCTTGCGGGCGTTATGGCTAACGAACTCGGCGTAGACGTTCAACTTGCGAAACGCGCGGGGCTCTTGCACGACATAGGTAAAGCCGTCGACTTCGAAATCGAAGGTACGCACATGCAGATAGGCGCGGATCTCGCTAAAAAGTATAAAGAGAACGCACACGTCGTAAACGCTATTCTCGCTCACCACGGCGATACGGAAGCGAAGACGATCGAAGCGGTTTTGGTTGCCGCGGCAGACTCTATCTCGGGCGCGCGTCCGGGTGCGAGAAGAGAAACTACCACCAACTACATTAAACGTTTGCAGCAGTTGGAGGAAATATCTTCGGGCTTTAAGGGTGTTGAAAAGAGTTATGCCATACAAGCGGGCAGAGAAGTACGCGTTATGGTTAAACCCGAACAGGTCGACGACAGTCAAACGTTGTTCTTAGCGAAAGAAATCGCTAAAAAGATAGAACAAGAAATGGAATATCCGGGGCAAATTAAAGTGAACGTCATCAGAGAATGGCGCGCCACCGAGTTTGCAAAATAAATACGGAACGAAAATTTACGCGGCGCGGAAGAACGTCTTCCGCGCCGCGAACGTTTTAAATCGGTTTTACAGTTTAGAGCAAAAGTCAGTTTTTCGCTTTACGCGTACGGCGAAGGAGAATTAAGCCGACGGTTAAACATAAAACCGCGGAGAATAATATCGCTAAAAAAATGAGGCAATTCGTATTGCGCGATACGTATACGCCGTTCCATATCGAAAAATTCGCGGCTATTATTCTTATTTCCGAAAGCGCGGAAGCGTTGGCGGCGTACTCGGGAATGCAATGCTTAAATACCAATCGCCGTTTACGTGCGCGCGTATTATCAATAAGAGCGCGGTTAACGCAATAAAGTCGATAAACAGCGTTACGAACCGAAGCGGCAACGCTTTGCCGAATTTAATTTTAGACGGAATATCGTACTTTGTCGCGTATATCGGAAAGAATACGACGATTAGTTCGAATAAAATCGACGCTGCGGCAACGAAAAACCAATTCCCGCCCGAATATATCGCGCATACGCTTAACAATAACAGTAACGCCGCAAGCATCGCCGACGGAATTAAAATAGGTTTACGCTTTTTTATTAGCGACGGAAGGTTGGTAAAAGTAAAACCGAGCGTTAAAGCCGCTAAAACGATAAAGAACCAATCGAGCGTTCCGCGCGTTGCGAGATTGCATATAAAACACGTCGGCAACGCTATTCCGTAAGATACGTAAAAGCATAATTGCCAAGAAAAAGAAAACGTTCGCCATTTTTTCGCTTGTGATTTTTCTTTGCGGTATTCGTCGTCTATGCTCGCCGTTATGAGTTCGTGCTCGCTAACGCCTAAAATCTCGGCGAGTTCGGGCAGAAGCGAGAGGTCGGGACGGGTGGCGTCGTTCTCCCATTTGCTAACCGTCGACTCCGAAACGTATAGCGTGTTGGCAAGTTGTTTTTGCGTTAGGTTTTTTCTAATCTTTTCTTTTTGAAAAACGATCCGAAACTGTCTTTCATAATTTTTGCTCCTATGCGTAAAGTTGGTTTTTAAGTTTGTTTATACAAACTACGCACGGTATAAGTTTTTATTAAAAAACCCCCTTGAAAATCATTAAAGCGGGGTAAAGCGCTTATTTTTATATCTTCTTGTCAACGTCTTGCACGATATCCTACACGATATCCTACGCGTTTGCGCCGTTTAAGACGGGTTTTTTGCGTGTATTTTGGATTTGCCGTATTATTTAGGTTTAATGCACTCGCCCGTAACGGCGTCTTGAAACATCATCCAATACCCGTCCCCTTTTAAGTCGAATACGGAAAGGGGAATAAACGAACAATATCCGTCGAGTTCTTTTGGCGGGGTTTTCGAATAGGCGGCGGGAACACCGTAACAAATATATTTCGCTTCGTCTTTCTCTTTGATTGTTCCCGCGACGTAGTACTTTTCCGCGGAATAATTGATTTTCACGAAACGCCCGCCGTACAACGTTTTTTCGAGTTGTCGTTCCGCGGGGAATTTGCCGAATAAGTCCGTAAGTTCCTTTTCGACGGTTGCGTAATAAGGATTGTTTTCGTTATAGTTTTTTTCGCCGTTTGAAAAAATAAAATCGGGCGGTGCGTCGTCGGGTTTTTCCGATTTTAAGCCGTTGTTCTCTTTCGATGCAGAGCCGTCCGCGTACGATTTAAGCAATTCCGTTCTCGTTTTAATGCTCTCGTCCACGTCGTAAAAATTTTCCGTGGCGACGGCTTCGTCGTCGTATTCGGGCGGAACGGCGTTTTCGGTGAAATTTTCTTTTTCCGCGACGAAAAGTTCTTGTTTTCCACGTTCCGTCGTCGCGTTTTCGCCGGCGGTAGCGACCGTGGGGCTCGTTTTCATATTATAAACGGGTGAGTCCTCGGCTTTTTGTCGTTGTTTTCTGGCTTCCGCGCACTTTTCCGCCACGCTTTTTTTGAAGTCCGATAAAGACGTTTTGCAGTCGTCCGAGCGTTGATACGCGACGAGCAACGGTATATCGTCTGCGACTACGCACACACCCGCGGCAATGCCTTGCGACAGTTCGGGCGAAGCGTTAAAGGTTTGAGTGAGAGAGCGCGGATATTTTCCGAGCGGAAACTTAAAAACCGTTTGTTTTCCGTCGGTTATAAAAAGGCAATATTCTCCGCTCGTAGCGGGGGCGAAGTTAATTAGCGATAAAAACAACGACGAAACTTCGTTCTCTTTTTCCACGCGGACTATTCCGCCGAGAGTTTTCGTCGGTTGGGAATACCCGTTTTCAATTTGCTTTAATACAACGACTTTTTTTTCGTAAGACATAATCGCTCCGATAACAATATTATTCTTATATAACAAAATATACGAAACAGAAACGCGATATATGCGATAGATTGTCGAAAAACGGTTTTTTCGGTCAAAAGAAAAAATTATGGATTATATTGATAAAAAGTATTTTACTTTTGACAGGAAAAGTGTTATAATGTACAATAGCGAAAAAGAAAGATTTTTATCGAATCGCTCTTATGCGGCGAAGTCGTAAATCCGAGTTAAGGGATTAAAACTTCGATAAAACGCGGAAAATCATATTTTTTGTTTAAGCGTTGCCGTCCGCGCCGACGAAAATTCGCAAATCGGCATATAAAAAATTATTATGGTAAAAATAAACATAAAAGGAGTATACAACAATGACTACCAACAAGAAAGTTCTCGACTTCGTTCGCGAAACTCAAGCGCTTTGCAATCCGTCCTCCGTCGTTTGGATTGACGGCAGCGAAGAACAACTCGAAAAATTAAGAGCGCAAGCCGTTGACGAAAAGATTCTCATCAAACTCAATCAGGAAAAACTTCCCGGTTGCTACCTTCACCGCACGACCGTAAACGACGTTGCGAGAGTCGAAGGCAGAACCTTTATATGTTCTAAAAATAAAGACGACTCCGCTCCCATCAACAATTGGATGGAAACGAGCGAAGCGTTAAATCTCTTAAACGGCTTATTCAAAGGCGTTATGACGGGCAGAACTATGTACGTTATTCCGTATTCTATGGGTGCGGTCGGAAGCAAGTTCTCTAAAATCGGTATCGAACTCACCGACTCCATTTACGTCGTATTGAATATGGCTATCATGACGAGAGTCGGACAAAAAGTTTTGGACGCTTTGGGCGACGGCGACTTCATTAAGGGCTTACACTCTTACGCGGAACTTTCCGAAGAGAAGAGATATATTTGCCACTTCCCCGAAGAAAACCTCATTATGTCCATCAACTCCAACTACGGCGGAAACGTTCTTCTCGGCAAGAAATGCTTCGCGCTCCGTATCGCTTCTTACCTCGGTAAGACCGAAGGCTGGATGGCTGAACACATGCTTATTTTGGGAATACAAAACCCGAAAGGCGAAATCAAGTACGTTGCGGCGGCGTTCCCGTCCGCTTGCGGAAAGACCAACCTCGCAATGCTTATACCGCCCGAAGTGTATAAAAAGAAAGGTTATAAGTGCTGGTGCGTAGGCGACGACATCGCTTGGATAAGAGTGGGCGAGGACGGCAGACTTTGGGCGGTTAACCCCGAAAACGGATTCTTCGGCGTTGCCCCCGGAACTAATATGAAATCTAACCCCAACGCACTTTTGTCCACGCAAAAGAACACTATCTTCACTAACGTAGTTGAAAACCTCGACGACGAAACCGTGTGGTGGGAAGGCTTAGACGATAATCCCCCGAAAAACGCGCTTAACTGGAAGGGCGAAAAATGGGATTGCACGAAATACGACAAGCACGATAAATCTACTTGCGGCGCGCACCCCAACTCCAGATTTACCGCTCCGACGGTCAACTGCCCCTGCCTCTCCGATCAGTTCGAAGCGCCTAACGGCGTTCCGCTATCCGCGATTATCTTCGGCGGTAGACGTGCTAAAACCGCTCCGCTCGTTTATCAATCCAAAGATTGGAACAACGGCGTGTTCGTAGGTTCTATCATGGCAAGCGAAACGACTGCGGCTGCTACCGGTGCGGTAGGCGTAGTAAGACGCGATCCGATGGCTATGCGTCCGTTCGTCGGATATAATATGGGCGATTACTTCAAACATTGGATCGAAATGGGCGAAAAGACTCCGAACAAACCGAAAATCTTCAACGTCAACTGGTTCAGAACCGACGACGAAGGCAACTTTATGTGGCCCGGATTCGGCGACAACTTACGCGTTCTCGAATGGATTTTGGATCGTTGCGACGACAAGGTTGACGCGGTCGAAACGCCTATCGGTTACGTTCCGAATGCCGACGATATCAATATCGAAGGTCTCAAAGACGTTGACAAGAACACCATCGAAGAACTTCTCGCTATCGACAAAGACAGTTGGAAGAAAGAGACGGAAGGTATCGAACAATTCTACACCGAACTTGGCGAAAGAGTTCCGAAAGAATTGTGGAACGAACTCGACGCTCTCAAAGCAAAACTCGATAAATAATCGCGATAAAAACGCGATAACGCTTTACGGCGCGACGGATAACCGTCGCGCCGGAAGATTTTAAAACGTTAATTATTAAATTAAGTCTTTGATTTAAATCGTCTAAATCAATTTTATAGGCGGAAGTTTCGGAAACGTAGGCGTCTCCACTTGAATCACGTTCTTTTTCGGGATAATCTTCAGTCTTATCGCGCCCTTGATCGTCTATCGTATTTAGTTCGCATTGACTAGCGTAATTTAAAATATCAAAAGCCGAGTTTTCGTCAATTCTTCCTTGTGTTTTTAATGCGGGTATTGCGTATTTTTTTATGAATAATAACGACTGCTTGCTAAGTTTTTATGATTTTCCGTCTTTTGTTTCTTTTTAACCATTTAAATATTTATTTTTTTCCTCCAAATTTATTTATTTAGTTCTTAATGTTCATTTGCTTTATGATATTTTCTTATCGTTTTTATTAAGTCTATCGTATTGCGCCGTATCTTTTTTACTCTTCTTTCGATTTTTTACGGGAAAGGTTTACTTGATTTTTATAACGGTGGCGGAGGCGTGGACGCAAACGCCTTCTTCTCTGCCGACGAAGCCTAAGCCTTCTAACGTCGTTGCGCCGATTCCGACGTTTTCTTTCGGTAACGAAAGCGCGCGGGCGAGGTTTTCCGTTATCGCGGGGATATGCGGCGACAGTTTGGGTTTTTCCGCCATAATTACCGCGGAAACGTTGTGCGGTTTATAGCTGTTTTCGCGCAAAAGCAACGTTACTTTATCCAACAATTTCATACTGTCCGCGTTCTTATACGTCGGATCGACGTCGGGGAAGTGATAGCCTATGTCGCGCAAAGATGCGGCGGACAAAAGCGCGTCCATAATCGCGTGCGTCAATACGTCCGCGTCGGAATGGCCTAAGAGTCCTTTGTCGTGCGGTATTTCTATTCCGCCTAAAATAAGTTTTCTGTTTTCGACGAGTTTATGACAGTCGAAGCCCGTGCCGACTCTGCAAACGGGGTGATATGCGAGTTCGTCTAAGTCTTGACGGAAAGTGATTTTTAGGTTGTCGAAGTTGCCTTCCGCAACGCGCGGGGGCGCGATAAACTTGGCGTAAACTTCGCCGTCGTCGTTATACGGTTCGTCGCCGATTTCGGCGTAAGCGGATTTGATTTGTTCCGTCTTAAACGCTTGCGGGGTTTGTACCGAATAGATACCGTTCTTGCCGAGATATTTCGTTACGACGTCGCCGTCCGCGCGAAAAAGCGTATCGCGCGAGGGGACGGCGGCTATGCCGCTACCGTATTTTTCCGCGGTACGAATACAGTTTTCAATCGTTTCTTTGGATACGAACGGGCGCGCTCCGTCGTGTATAAGCGTAATATCGCCCGTAACTTCGGCTAACGCGTTTTTAACGGAGATCGTTCTCGTTGCTCCGCCTATTACGATTTTGACGAACGGGGGAAGTAAGGTTTTAATTTCCGCAGCGTCGCGTTTCGCGCAAACGGCGACGTATTCGTCGATAAGTCCGCTTTCGATAAAAACCGAAAGCGTGCGTTCTAAGCAGGTTTTCCCGTCTACGGGGACGAGAAGTTTGTTTTTATTTAATTTGGCGCGCTCGCCTTTTCCGGCGCACGCGAGAATAAGTGTCGTTTTCATATCCTTCCTTTTAAATATAACGTATATACGAAGTAAAGATTACTCTATTATTTCGTAAAGAGTCTCCGCTTCTTCTTTTCTAACCGTTTCTTTAACGTTTAATATGCGAAATTTTACCGTTCCGCTGTTAAATCCCACTTCCAAAACGTCGCCCGCCTTTATTTCGTGCGAGGGTTTAACCGTTCTTCCGTTGATTTTAACTCTTCCGCCGTCCGCCGCGTCCGCCGCGAGCGAGCGTCTTTTTAATATTCTCGATACCTTTAAGAACTTGTCTACGCGCATTTTTACTACCTTTTTTAAAATATTTCGTCGAAAATCAAAAAAATTTCATAATATTCGTTTAATCGCTTGACAAAATTTATGCAATGCGATAGAATTATAGAATGTATTATGATAGGTTATTATCGAGTTTTATCGCCTTTTTCCCGAAAATCACGCGTTAAGCCGTGAAAGTTAAGGTCTGAAAAGCGTTGAAAACCTCGAAAAAACCTAAACTCGACGTTCGACAAAATCTATTATACACTAATTTATCGATTTTGTAAACAACGTTACCAAAATTTTTAAATTTTTTAAGGAGTGTGTTTAAATGACACGTAAACTACCCGAGATCGAGTGCGGAAAGATTAAACGTAAAACTTTCTCCAAGATTAAAGAAGCGATAGAACTTCCGTATCTCGTAAAAATCCAAAAAGATTCCTACGACGCCTTTATGAGAGAAGGTATAGGTGAAGTTCTGGAAGATTTTTCGCCGATTACCGACTACTCCGATCACTTCGAGATGTACTTTCTCGATCACGACTTAAACGGACAACCCAAGTACGACGAAAAAGAATGCAGAGACAGAGACGCGACTTACGCGCGTCCGCTTCGCGTTAAGGTGAGACTCGTCAACAAGGTTACGGACGAGATTATCGATCAGGACGTGTTTATGGGCGACTTCCCGTTGATGACGGACAACGGTTCGTTTATCATTAACGGTGCGGAACGCGTTATCGTTTCGCAACTCGTTCGTTCCCCCGGCGTCTACAACGATATGCAAGTGGATAAATCGGGAAGAAAAATATTTAACACCACCGTTATTCCCTCTCGCGGCGCATGGCTTGAATTCGAACAGGATTCGCAGGGCGTATTATGGGTTCACGTCGACAGAACGCGTAAACTCACCGCGACCGTCTTGTTGCGCGCTTTGGGCTTCGGGAGCGACGACGCTCTCTCCGAACTCTTCGACGGCGACAAGATGATTCTCGATACGGCGGCTAAAGACGTAAGCAAATCGGAAAGCGAAGGGCTTATCGAACTTTACAGAAGATTGCGCCCCGGTGAAATTCCGACGGACGACGCCGTTAGACAACATCTTAAAAACTTGTTCTTCGACGCGAGACGTTACGATCTCGCGAGAGTAGGCAGATATAAATTCAACAAACGCTTGCGCCTCGGTGTGAGAATCGTCGGCTTAAAGGCTTTCGAGGACGTTATAAGTCCCGACGGCGAAGTTCTCGCGACCAAAGGTCAGATAATTGATAAAAACACCGCGGAAACCATTCAAAACGCGGGCGTCAACGTGTTCTACGCCGACGTGAACGGCGAAAAACACAAAGTCATTGCGAACAATGCCGTAAGTTTTAAAGCGCTTACCGGTAAGGATCCTCGCGTATTCGGGCTTTTAGATTACGTCTATTATCCCGCGCTCGAATTCGGCAAAGCGGTTGCCGAAGCGGCGGCGAGAGACGGAGCGGAAGCGACTGCCGAAAACCTTAAAAAGGAAATAAACGAGTTCTTCTATATCGACGAAAAAAACGCCGCGGATGAAGAAATTAAACCCGAAGAAAAGAAAAATCAAGAAAAGGCTGCCGAAACGAGAATTAAATTCGTTAAAGCGTGCGTTAAGTTCTTCGATATGTTAGGTCAAGACGTCGAAGAACCGCTTAACGCAGAGGACAAGAAAGACGTTCGTCCTATTCTCGATAAACTCAATCATAAACACGTTACCGTCGACGATATCGTCGCCGCCGTATCCATCAACCTCGACTTGAACGTAGGCATCGGCAACACCGACAATATCGACCACTTAGGCAACCGCCGCGTTCGTTCCGTCGGCGAATTGTTGCAAAATCAATTCCGTATCGGTATAGCGAGATTGGAGCGCGTCATTAAAGAAAGAATGGCGACGCAAGATCCGAAAGACGTTACCCCGATAGGACTTATAAACGTTCGTCCCGTAAGTTCGGCGATAAAAGAGTTCTTCGGTTCTTCGCAACTTTCGCAATTTATGGATCAAACGAACCCGATTGCGGAACTCACGCATAAGAGAAAACTTTCGGCGTTAGGCCCCGGCGGTCTTAACCGCGACAGAGCAACCTTCGAAGTCCGCGACGTTCACTACTCGCACTACGGCAGAATGTGCCCGATAGAAACCCCCGAAGGTCAGAACATCGGTCTTATTTCTTCGCTTGCCGCTTACGCGCAAGTCAACGAATTCGGCTTTATCGAATCGCCTTACAGAAAAGTTGAGCACGTGCTTAACGACAACGGCGAAATAGAGACGATAGTAACGGAACACGTCGATTATCTTACCGCCGACGAAGAGGATAACTTCACTGTCGCGCAAGCGAACGAACCTCTTATCGACGATAAATATTTCGCAAACGCCCGCGTATCTTGCAGACGTCGCGAAAACATAACCGAAGAAGTAAAAGAAAAAATCGATTATATGGACGTTTCGCCGAAGCAACTTATATCCGTTGCTACCGCGCTTATTCCGTTCTTAGAGAACGACGATACGAACCGTGCGTTGATGGGATCTAACATGCAACGTCAAGCGGTTCCGCTCTTGTCGCCCGAAAACGCAATCGTCGCGACGGGTATCGAAAGACGTATCGCGTACGACTCCGGCGTTATGGTAAACGCGAAAGAAGCGGGCGTCGTCAAGAGCGTGGCGAGCGACCTCATCACCGTAGAAGAGGACGACGGCACCGTTAGAGAATATAAACTTAAAAAATTCGAAAGAAGCAACCAAGGTACTTGCCTTAACCAAAGACCTATCGTCGACAAGGGCGAAAGGATAGAAAAAGGGCAGACGATAGCGGACGGACCTTCTACCAAAAACGGCGAACTTGCGTTAGGACGCAACATTCTCGTCGGCTTTATGAGTTGGGAAGGCTATAACTACGAGGACGCTATACTTCTTTCCGAAAAATTAGTCAGAGAGGACGTGTTCACCACCATTCATATCGAAGAATACGAAATGGAAGCGAGAGACACGCGTCTCGGCGAAGAAGAAATTACGAGAGACATTCCGAACGTCGGCGAAGACGCGCTTAAAGATCTCGACGAGGACGGCATAATAAGAATAGGTGCGGAAGTCAATTCCGGCGATATTCTCGTAGGTAAGGTTACGCCGAAAGGCGAAGCGGAACTTACGCCCGAAGAGAGATTGCTCCGCGCGATATTCGGCGAAAAGGCGAGAGAAGTCAGAGATACGTCCTTAAAGGTTCCGCACGGTGAAAGCGGTATCGTCGTGGACGTTAAGATATTCACGAGAGCGAACAAAGACGAGTTGCCCCCCGGAGTTAATAAATCCGTCAGAGTTTATATCGCGCAAAAGCGTAAGATCGGCATCGGCGACAAGATGGCGGGACGCCACGGAAACAAAGGCGTCGTTTCGAGAGTTCTTCCCGAAAACGATATGCCCTTTATGGCAGACGGCACGCCGCTTCAAATCGTTCTTAACCCGCTCGGCGTTCCTTCGCGTATGAACATCGGACAAGTTCTCGAAGTGCACTTAGGTCTCGTATGCAAGCAACTCGGCTGGAAAATCGCTACGCCCGTATTCGACGGCGCGAGCGAGAGCGAAATTAAAGACTTGCTTTTCGAAAACAATATATTAAACCCCGACGGAAAAGTCGACGGCAAAATACAACTTTACGACGGAAGAACGGGCGAACCGTTTGAAAACAGAGTTACCGTCGGACAGATGTATATGATAAAACTTAACCACTTAGTCGACGATAAGATCCACGCGCGTTCTACGGGGCCGTACAGTCTCGTAACGCAACAGCCGCTCGGCGGTAAAGCGCAATTCGGCGGACAGCGTTTCGGTGAAATGGAAATTTGGGCGCTCGAAGCGTACGGCGCCGCGCACATCTTGCAAGAAATACTTACCGTTAAATCGGACGACGTCGTGGGCAGAGTTAAGACTTACGAGTCCATCGTAAAGGGCACCAACATAAGCGAACCGGGTATCCCCGAAGCGTTTAAGGTATTGCTTAAAGAATTGCAGTCTCTCGCGCTTGATATGAAAGTGCTTACCGAAAACCACGAAGAACTTTCGCTTAAAGATCTTATGGAAAGCGATTACGACGATACGCCCGTCTTGAGAGAAAGAGACAACAAAGAAGAAGTCTCGCTCGAAGACTTCGCTCAAGAAGAAGTCGGAGAAGACGCCGTTCGTTTCGTAGACGACGAAGACGTCGACTTGGACGAAGAAGGCGAATTCGGCGATATGTTCGACGACGATGACGACGAAATAGACACGACCGTTCCCGAAGACGACGATTTCGACGAAGATTACGACGATTTCGACGAACTCGACGCTGACGGCGACGAAAACGAAGATAACGAATAAGGAGAGAAGAAAATATGTTTGAACTTAACAATTTCGATTCGATACAGATAGGAGTTGCTTCTCCCGAAAAAATCAGAAGTTGGTCTTACGGCGAAGTTACTAAGCCCGAGACAATCAACTACAGAACTCAAAAACCCGAGATGGGCGGACTTTTCTGCGAAAGAATTTTCGGACCGACTAAGGACTGGGAATGTCATTGCGGAAAATATAAACGTATCCGTTATAAAGGCGTTATATGCGACAAGTGCGGCGTCGAAGTTACCAAAAGCAAGGTAAGACGCGACCGTATGGGGCATATAGAACTCGCCGCTCCCGTTTCGCACATTTGGTATTTTAAGGGCGTTCCGTCGAGAATAGGTCTTATGCTCGATATGAGCCCCAAATCCTTAGAGCAAGTGCTTTATTTCGCGAGCCACGTAGTGTTAGATCCCGGTACGACTCCGCTTACCTATAAACAGGTAATCAACGATCGCGAAAAAATGGAGTACGAAGAGCAGTACGGCACGGGCGCGTTCAAAACGGGTATGGGCGCGGAAGCGATTAAAGAACTTTTAATGGCTATCGATCTCGACAAAGAGAGCGAAGAAACCAAAAAGATTATAGACGAAAACACGTCGGGACAGAGAAGAATCCGCGCGGTTAAACGTATAGAAATAATAGAAGCGTTCAGAAAGTCGGGCAATCGTCCCGAATGGATGATTTTAGACGTTCTTCCGGTTATACCTCCCGAACTCCGTCCTATGGTACAACTCGACGGCGGCAGATTCGCTACCTCCGATCTTAACGATTTGTACCGCAGAGTTATAAACAGAAACAACCGTCTTAAAAAACTTATGGAACTCGGCGCGCCCGAGATAATCATAAGAAACGAAAAGCGTATGCTTCAAGAAGCGGTTGACGCGCTTATCGACAACGGCAGAAGAGGCAAGGCGATATCCGGCGCGGGCAACAGAGAACTTAAATCTCTCTCGGGTATGCTCCGCGGTAAGCAAGGTCGTTTCCGTCAGAACCTTCTCGGAAAGCGCGTAGACTATTCCGGACGTTCCGTCATAGTCGTAGGCCCCGAACTTAAACTTTATCAATGCGGTTTGCCGAAAGAAATGGCAATCGAATTGTTTAAGCCGTTCGTTATGAAAAAGTTGGTTGAAAACAACATTTGTCATAACATTAAAAACGCGAAGCGTACCGTTGAAAAAATGAAAACGGTCGTATGGGACGTATTGGAAGGCGTGATTAAAGATCACCCCGTAATGCTCAACCGTGCGCCTACGCTTCACAGATTGTCGATACAAGCGTTCGAACCCGTTCTTATAGAGGGAAGAGCGATAAAACTTCACCCGCTCGTTTGCGGCGCGTTCAACGCCGACTTCGACGGAGACCAAATGGCAGTGCACGTTCCGCTTTCCATCGAAGCGCAAGCGGAAGCGAGATTTTTGATGCTCGCGTCTAACAACATACTTAAATTGTCCGACGGCAAGCCCGTTATGAGTCCTACTCAAGATATGGTTATGGGTTCGTATTATCTTACCCTTCTCCGCCACAAGATAGGACACAAGTACGGAGAAAACGGCAGAGAGGACGAGAACGGCGTCGTATACGGCGTTCCCGAATACACCGTTTCTTACACTTGCCCCGAAGAAGCGTTAATGGCTTACCAGACGGGTAAAATCGGACTTCAAGACGAAGTAATAGTCAGACGTACGCTCACCGTCGACGGCGAAAAAGTAAGCGGCAGAGTTAAAACTACCGTCGGTAAAATTATATTCAACGAATCCATTCCGCAAGATCTCGGCTTCGTAACGAGAGAAACGAAAGAGGACGCGCTCAAATACGAGATAGATAAACTCGTTGGCAAGAAAGACTTGCAGAAAATCGTCGGCGCGTGCTTTAAGAGACACGGCGCGAGTTGCGCGGCAGACGTTCTCGACGAGATAAAGGCGTTGGGCTTTAAGTATTCGACGATCGGCGCGATAACGACGTCCGTGTTCGATATGCACATGCCCGCGCATAAGCCCGAAATATTAAAGGCGGCGGAAGAGCACGTGTTAAAGGTTGAAAACCTCTTCAAGAAAGGTTTTATCACCGACGACGAAAGATACAAGAAAGTCGTTTCCATTTGGAAACAAGCGACGGACGACGTTACCAAAGAACTTCAAGGCACTTTGGACGAATTCAACCCCATTCTTATGATGGCGAATTCCGGTGCGCGTGGTTCTATCGACCAGATAAAACAACTCGCGGGTATGCGCGGACTTATGACGGATCCTAACGGTAAAACGATTGAAATCCCCGTTAAGTCTTGCTTCCGCGAAGGACTTTCCGTTCTCGAATACTTCATATCCTCGCACGGTGGACGTAAAGGTCTTGCCGATACCGCTCTTAAAACGGCGGACTCCGGATATCTTACTCGTCGTTTAGTAGACGTATCGCAAGAAGTAATCATCAAAGAGGACGACTGTTTCGCGAGTCTCGGCGAAGCGCCCAAGGGCGTTAAAGTCAGAGCCATTACGGGTACGAAGGGCGAGATTATCGAAGGCTTGCGCGATCGTATCGCGGGCAGATTCGTCGTAACCGACGTCGTTAATCCGACGACGGGCGAAGTCATGGTTAAATCGGGCGAGATGATCTCCGAAGACATGGCGGACGAAATCGTCAAAGCGGGCGTCGAAGAAGTCGAAATCAGGAGCATATTTACTTGTAAGTCCAAAACCGGCGTATGCGCTAAGTGTTACGGAAAGAACATGGCTAACAATACTCCCGTTCAAGTGGGCG
>CAZNWP010000003.1:0-28065 GCA_964576995.1 uncultured Christensenella sp.
GTTAAAATATATATACAAATAAAAGTACTATATGTACAAAAAGTTACATTAGGAGAAATAATATGATAACACACGGCACTAAAATCGAAGTCCTTTCGGGTAACTCTAACCGTCCGCTTGCAGAAGCGGTCGCTAAAGAACTTAATCTTCCGCTTTCCACTGCGGAAGTCGGTAAGTTCTCCGACGGCGAAATAAGCATTACGCTTCCGCAGACCGTTAGGGGTAAAGACATATTTATCATTCAATCTACCTCTTATCCCGTCAACGACAACCTTATGGAATTGCTTATTATGATCGACGCTTGCAAACGCGCGTCGGCGGGGCGCATAACGGCGGTTATGCCGTACTTCGGATATGCGCGTCAAGACAGAAAGGCTCGTCCCAGAGATCCGATTACGGCTAAACTCGTTGCGGATATATTGACGAGCGCAGGCGCGAACAGAGTTATGACGATGGACTTGCACGCGGCGCAAATTCAGGGCTTTTTCGAGATCCCCGTCGATCACCTTTACGGTGCGCCGTTGCTTGCTAAGTATTATAAAAATAAAATGGACGGAAATTGGGTCGTCGTGTCTCCCGATATGGGAAGCGTAGGCAGAGCGAGAAACTTTGCTTCGCGCGTTGACGCTTCTATCGCGATAGTTGATAAACGTCGTCCCAAAGCCAACACCGTTGAGATTATGAATATAATCGGCGACGTAAAGGGTAAAACTTGTCTTATGGTAGACGATATGATCGACACTGCGGGAACGATTTGTCAAGGTGCGGAAGCGCTTATGAAAAACGGCGCTAAAGAGGTTTACGCTTGTTGCACGCACGGTGTATTCTCCGGTCCCGCGATGGATAGAATTACCGCTTCGCCCATAAAAGAACTCCTCGTTCTCGATACGATAGATATGCCCGAAAGCGTTAAGAACAATCCGAAAATCAAAATTATGTCCGTTGCGAAACTTGTCGCCGGCGCAATTACGACGGTTTTCTCGGATTCTTCGCTTTCCGCTATTTACGAGGATTAATCGTCTGAGTTTTGAATTGGTAATTAGTTTTTTGAAAGCCGTTTTTTCTAAACGGCTTTCGGGGATTTAAAATAAAAGTGAAATAGGAGGTAAAATATGAATAAAATAAACGACGAAATTTTAGATTTAGCGAGAGATTTAAACGCGGACTCGGTAACCGTCGGCAAAAGTTGGAAAGGGTATAACGTATATAAACCTGAATACGAATACGGGACAATCGTCGGACTTCCATACGTAATACTTGAAAAGGACGGAAACGCTCGTATTTCCACCGAAGAAGAGGCGTTTGAATATCTCGATTACGAGAATTAACCGTTCGTACGGTGAATACTTGCGTAACGCGTAAAAATAAACTAAGGGTGCTAATAAATGAGACTTATAGTTGGGCTCGGTAATCCCGATAAAGAATACGAAAACACCTTTCATAATCTCGGTTTTTCGGCGGTAGAAAAAGCCGCCGATAAACTCGGCGTAACGTTCGGCAAGGAAAAATGTCGCGCGCTTTTAGCGGAAGCGAGAACTCCTTTCGGAAAGGTTATATTTGCAAAACCTCAAACTTATATGAATTTGTCGGGGAAAAGTGTACGCGAACTAACGTCGTTTTATAAAATAGATACGAAAGATTTACTCGTTATATACGACGATTTCGACTTACCGAAAGCGACGTTGAGAATTAGAGAGAGCGGTTCGGCGGGTACTCATAACGGAATGAGAAACATCGTTAAACTTCTCGGAACGGAAAACTTCGCGAGAATACGTTTAGGTTTTCACCCTGAAGGCGACGACGTAAAAATACCGCTTATAAATCTCGTATTATCGGGAATAAAAGATTGCGATAAGCAAATTTTCGATAAAGCGACCGACGCCGCGGCAAACGCCGCCGCTGAATTTGCAAACGGGAAACCGTTACAAGAAATCATGCAAAAATACAACGGTAAACCGCAATAAAACCGGTTTATCGCTGTTAAACGTGTAAAAATGGCCGTGGGTAATATATGCTCGATAAACTATTAACGCTTAAAAACGGCAATAACTCCGTTCATATGTTTACGGATACCGTCCGCCAAGGAATACCTTCGGCGGTTTTCGGCGTAAACGACGCTTTTAAATGTTTTCTCGTTGCAAATATAGATTCGCCCGTTTTGTTTATCGCGAAAGACCTTATAACGGCAAATACTGCCGCGGAACTCATAAGCCAATTTTCAAATAAGAAAACCGTATACGTTCCACCGAAAGACGAAATTCTCGTTCCCGCGCGCGCTTTTTCTAAAGACACCGTATACACGAGAATACGCGCTCTTTACGAATTGCGGTTCGCCGACGTTATAATAGTTACCGCGGAAACGCTAATGCAGACCGCACCGAAAAAAATTCACTCGCTAACGCTTAAAAAATGCGAGGACTCGGATCAAAGGGCGGTTGTAGCCGAGTTGGTTCGATTCGGTTATAAACGCGTTGAAAAAACCGAAAACAAAGCGACGTTTTCGCTTCGCGGCGACGTTATCGACGTGTTCCCGATAAATTCGGAAGTTCCGATTAGAATTGACTTTTTCGGCGATACCGTCGAAAGTATAAAAAAATTCGATCCCGAAACTCGCGCGAGCCTCGGTTTTATCGACGAAGCGGTAATATTGCAAGCGACGGAGTTCGTGTTCGACGATTACGATTTTTCGCTTATTGATTCCGTAATCGCTAACGAAGTTAAACGCGCGGGGAAGGACGCTCGAACGAACCTTCAACTTTTATCCGACGATATTGCCGTTGCGAAAGAAAATAGAGACGTCGACGTTCTTTCGGTATTGTCTCCGCTATCCGACGAGTGCGGCAATCTTTTCGACTTATTGCAAGACGATACCGTTATCGCGATTGACGAAGCGAAACGCGTATACGATTTGGCTGAGTTGTGCGAGCGGGAATTTTCCGAACGCTACGAATCGTTAAAAAAGACTGGAGAAACCTTCTCTTTTGCCGATAAGAATTTTTGCGGCACTCAAAAACTAATCGAAAAAATCAAGAAATATCGCCTTACCGCTTTACAAGCGTTGTCAACGACGATACCTTTTTTCAATCCGCTTAAAGTAATCAATCCTCAAGCGGGCGGAATCGCTAATTACAGACTTGATTTTAAAGAGATATTTACCGACGTTGGAAATTGGCTTTACGGCGGTTATAATATTCTCGTTTGCGCAGGCGACGGTAAGCGCGCTCAAACATTGTGTTTAGATTTTAGCGACAGAGGAATTGCTTCCGTGGTGGACGGCAAAGGTGAATTGAGAGGGCTTAATATCACGAGCGAAACGCTTTCGTCGGGCTTTATTTTTCACGAAACGAAAACCGTCGTCGTCGGAAGCGGTAATTTGTATTCAAAGCCCGCATCCGCACGTAAAATCAAGAAAAAGACTAAGGGCTTTTTTACCGCGCCGGAACGCGGAGACTATTGTGTTCACGAGACGCACGGTATAGGTAAGGTTCTTGGCAACAAGAAAATATCCACGCAAGAAGGCACGAAAGATTATATTTCCGTCGAATACTCCGGCGGAGACGTTTTATACGTTCCCGTGGAGCAGATGGATATTTTAACGCGTTATCTCGGCGGCGATAAAAAACCGCGTCTTTCTAAAATCGGCGGAGCGGATTTCGAACGCATTAAAAAATCCGTGAGAGAAAGCATTAAGAAAATGTCTTTCGATCTTAAAAATCTTTATAACGAAAGAGAAAAGGTTAAAGGTTATAAGTTTATTTGCGACGAGGAATTGGAAAGCGCGTTCGACGGTGCGTTCCCATTCGAAGAAACGGCGGATCAAATAGAGTGCGACGCGGAAATAAAAGGCGATATGACGAGTGAAAAGGTTATGGATAGGCTCGTATGCGGAGACGTCGGGTTCGGTAAAACCGAAGTCGCGTTACGCGCCGTGTTCCGCGCGGTGGCGAACGGTAAGCAAGCCGCGATGCTCGCGCCGACGACTATTCTCGTAGAGCAGCATTTTAACACCGCGGTAGAACGTTTTAAGGGGTTCGGCGTGAAGATTGCCGCCTTAAACAGATTTAAAACGGAAAAAGAGCAAAACGCGGTTATTGCGGGGCTTAAAGACGGTTCTATCGATTTCGTTATCGGCACGCACAGACTGCTAAGCAAAGACGTGGGTTTTAAGGATTTGGGTCTTTTGGTTCTTGACGAAGAACAACGTTTCGGGGTGGAACACAAAGAGAAAATCAAACTGCTTAAAAGCAATGTCGACGCTTTGACGTTGACGGCGACGCCGATACCGAGAACGCTGCATATGTCGCTTTCGGGTATACGTTCGATAAGCGTGATAAACACTCCGCCGAAGAAGAGATTACCCGTTCAAACGTACGTAACGGAAGAGAGCGAAAACCTAATAAGAGACGCGGTAACGCGAGAAATAAACCGCGGCGGGCAATGTTTTATACTGTATAACAGAATAGATACGATATTTAAATTCGCCGACAGAATGAAAGCGATTTTGCCAGACGTAAAATTCACCGTCGTTCACGGGAGAATGGACGAGCGCGCGATGGAACGCGGCGTTTTGGATTTTTACGACGGCAAAAGCAACGTTTTAATTTCCACGACGATAATCGAAAACGGTATAGATTTGCCGAAAGCGAACACCTTAATAGTTATTGACGCGGACAATTTAGGGCTTTCGACGCTTTACCAACTTAAAGGAAGAGTGGGGAGAAGCGACAGGCTCGCATACGCGTATTTTACGTTCAAGCGCGAAAAGATTTTAAGCGGAACGGCGTTTGACAGACTAAACGCGATAATCGAGTTTGCGGAAATGGGAAGCGGTATAAAAATCGCCATGCGCGATCTGGAAATTCGCGGTGCGGGGAATATACTAGGCGCGGAGCAACACGGGCACATGGATAAAATCGGTTACGAACTTTATTCTAAGCTTCTCAGAGAAGAGTTGTCGGGAAAGGAAGAGAAGATTCCCGAACTCGATATAAGGGTAACCGCGTTTATTCCCGAAACGTATATCGAAAGCGAAACTTCGCGTATGGACGCGTATAAAGAGATAGCGGAGATTAAGACGGCGGAAGAGGAAAGCAAGTTTATCGCGGAAACCGAAAGCGTGTACGGTCCCGTTCCGACGGAACTTAAAAATCTTATATCTATCGCGCTTGCCAAGTTCGACGCTATGAAATTATCCGCAAGCGAGATAATCGTAAAAAAGGGTGAGGCGAGTATATCGTTCGAAGATTTTAACGCGTTCGCTAACGAAAAACTCGCGCGGGCTATCGACTCTTATTCCGACGTCGTAGGAATATCAATGTCGACGGTGCCTAAACTCGTATTTAAAAATAACGGAAAAACCAATGAGGAAACGTTAAAAACGATGCGCGATTTTCTGTCGGAAGCGACTTAAAATATCGATTTACTCCATAAAAAATAAATTTATTAGTTTTTTTTAATAAAAATACCGAGTAAAAATGCAAAAACGATTGCATTTTTTCTTCGGATAGTATATACTTAATTAGAATTATCTTATTACTCAAAAAATTATGACTTGGAGAAAAGTATGAAAAAAAGATTTCTTTCGGTAATATCCGCGATAACCGCATTTTTAATGAGCGTAGTTGCTCTTTCCGGTTGTAGTCTAATAACCAAAGACAGCGAACGCGAAATGAATACCGTCGTCGCAACGGTAAATATCGTTAAAGAAGAAAACGTTTATAAAAAGGATATGATAATGGCGTATTTAAATTACGGCTATTATTACGTTCAATATCAAGGTTACACTCAAGAAAGAGTTCTAAATCTTATACTCGACAATCTCGTTAATAATAGAATACTCGTTCAAAACGCGTTAAAAGAAAACGGCAAGGATACCGTTGAAGAATGCCTTAACGAAGATCAGAAAACGGAAGCGAAGTACAACGCCTATAAGGCTATAAACGATTTATTGGACGGTTACGAGGTCGCGGAAGACGAAAAGAAGTCGGATACGCTTACCGAAACGGTGAGAACCGTTCCTACCGGTGCAACCAACGCCGAAGATAAAATCACGATCGAAAAGAAGCGCGAATATATAGAAAAGGGATTCGATATTGACAGTACCGCCGAGAGGCGCGACGCGTTGACGAAAACCGTTAAACTTTTCAAAGATAACGGATTATTAGGCGACAAGTACGACGGCAAGGATCTCACTAAAACGACCTACTACGAAAACGTTTATAAGAGTTATTGCGAAAGCGAACTTTTAGAAGCGTACGAAAAGAAGATAAAAGACGAAGCGAGAAAAATTACTTTTGCTCAACTTAATGCCGAATGGAATAAAAAAATCGAAACGCAAAAAGAGTGGAGCAACGAAGAATTTAAGTCCGCGTTGTCGTCGGCGTCCGCAACCGACCCGATAGTGTATAGCGCGTACGGAAAATACGGCTACGTTTATAACTTGCTTTTAGGCGTAAGCGAAGAGCAAGAAGCGGCAATCGCGAAAATCAAAGAGGACGAGCCCAATATATCCGAAAAAGATTATGCGACGAAGAGAAATAATATATTAAAAGACACGATCGTTAAAGATTTGCGTTCTACTTGGATTACGTCGGGTTACGATTTCGACGGAACTAAATTTACGGGAGATTATACCTTTACTAAACCCGAAAACAGTTTACCGTTTAAGGGAACCGTTAAAGAGTTAAAGGCGAAAACCGAAGAAGAAAGCGCGCAATATTCCGTTACGAACGTAAAAGAATTCGATCTCGACGAGTTTATCGAAGAAATGGAAAAATACGTATACGGCGGAATTCAAACAGACACTGTGAGTAGCGACGATTCGATTTACAAAAAAGTTAATACTTCTACCGCTCTCGACCAATATGCGGAAAGAATAAACGAACTTCTCTTTGCGTTCTCAACCGATCCGGGATCTCTTAATACGTGGAAAGGCTATAATATAAAACCCGCGGTTGACGGATCTAATAGCGAAGAATACGTTACGACGTTCGCTAACGCCGCGAGAGATCTTATCGAAATGGACGACAAGAGTTATATAATCGTCGCGTCCGACTACGGCTATCACGTACTTTTCTATTCTGAGGTGTATGATGCGAACGTAACCAAGTACACAACGCTCGAAAGTTATCTCGATACGTTAAATATAGATAACGGCGGTTCGTGGGAGCAATATCTTGTCGATATGCTTAGCAATTGGGATGATTTTGAAGATACGGACAACTTCCTTTATACTTTAGTAAACAGTCTTACTTCGACGAAAGTTTCTAACGCGCTTTCCGAGAAAGAAAACGGCGTGATAAACGAAAACCGTTACGAAAACGGATCAAGCGTAAAGATTTACGAAAAGAGATATAAAGACTTACTCGGTTAAGCATAAAAAAGATAAGACGGGGCAAGACGGTTGTTTTGCCCCGTTAGTAGTAATATATGATAATTTATTTTGATACCGAAACGACGGGATATTTCCCCGGAAATATATGTCAACTTTCCTACGTAATGCAAAGCGCGGACGGAGTTGCGGCTCGGAATTACTTTTTTTCCGTCGACAAAATAGATTACAGCGCGTATATGGTGCACGGTTTTTCCGTTAAAAAATTGCGCGTGTTGTCGGGCGGAAAAGTTTTTCGCGATTTTGCCGATGAAATAGAACGTGATTTTAACTCCGCAGATATAGTCGTCGCGCATAATTCCGCGTTCGATACGGCGTTTATGCGTGCGGAGTTCGAACGGCTCGGCAAAGTTTTTTCGGTGAAAAACGAGTTTTGCTCGATGAAGAAAAGCCTTCCAGTTTGTAAATTGCCTAAAAATAGCGGAAACGGTTATAAGTATCCGAAATTGTCGGAACTGTGCGAGTTTTTCGAAATATCCGAGTACGACGTTGCCGAGAAAACGGCGGAACTGTTCGACGTTCAAGCGGGTTTTCATGACGCCAGATTCGATACTACGGCTCTTTTTCTTGCAATGAACGACGGAATGAAAAGACACGACGCGTTAAGCGTTTTAGGAGATTTTTTATGATTAAATTCGAAACGCATTGCCATACGGGCGGAAGCGTTTGCGCGGATTGTGCGGTAGACGTTATCGCTAAAAACTTAAAAAACGCGGGTTACGGCGGCGCGGCGATAACAAATCACTTGCAAAGCCGTTTTTTCGACTCTTACGCGGGGGAGACTAAAAACGAGAAAATCGCGTATTTTCTTTCGGTTTATGAAGAGGCGAAAAAAGCCTTTAACGCGGAGGGGCTTAAAACTTTTTTTGCCGCGGAGGTTCTCGCTAACGAGCCGTCGGGACATTCCGAATACATACTCTACGGTATAGACGAAAAGTTTTTATACGATAATAAACCTCTTTTTTATTACTCGCAAAAAGAACTTTTTAAGTTATGTGATAAGTACGGCGTTTTTATGTATAAATGCCACCCGTTTAGAACTAACGAGTACACGGGTGATCCGTCGTATATGCACGGCGCGGAAAGTTTTAACGGGCATTTTCACCACGAAAACAACAATGAAATTGCGGAAAAATTTTGTAACGATAACCGACTTATTAAAATGTCGGGGACGGATTATCACCACGACGGGCAACCGATAACAGCGGGAATTTATCTGCCCGAAGATATTAAAGACGAAAAGGCTTTAACCGAGTTTATTTTTAACGATAATTTTAAACGTATAGAAGAAAAAGAAAAATACCGTCGAGAAAGAAACGTGTATTTGGGAGTTGAATAATTATGCAAATAAGTTTTTTAAGTGTATTGATATCGGTTTTATCGCTCGTTTTGATGGCGATTCCGGGGTTTTTACTCGCTAAATGTAAAATGTTACCCGAAAAAGCATCCGAAGCGTTATCTACAGTCGTTTTATACGGTTGTCAACCTTTTATGGTGTTTATGAGTTTTCAAAGGTTTGAGTTTACGTCGGACGTCGGGATTAATATGCTCGTCGTTTTCGGTATTGCTCTTGCCGTTCATTTCGTAACCTTCGCCGTAGCCGCGTTGCTTTTTAGAAATAAAGAGGATGCTAAAACGAAAACGTTAAGGTATGCAAGCACTTTTTCTAATTGCGGGTTTATGGGCTTTCCTTTTCTTGCGATGCTTTTTAACGGTAATCCCGCGGCGAACGAAGTTATCGTTTACGCTTCGGTAATAATAACCGTTTTCCATATATTGAATTGGACCGTCGGCGTTTATTTTATGACGGGAAGTTTTAAGGAAGCGTCGGTAAAGAAAATTATTTTCAATCCGTGTATAATAGCGGTAGTCGTCGGTCTTTTGCTCTTCGTTACCGTTAAAAAACCTATTGCGGAAGTTGCCGCGGAAGGAACGGTGATGCGAGACGTTTTAGAAAAAGTAACGGCTTCTTTGAAATATTTGTCCGATGCCGTAACGCCTTTATCTATGATAGTTATCGGTATCAAGTTGTCTGGAATAAGTCCTAAGCAGTTGTTTTTGGATAAACGCGCGTACGCCGCGAGCGCGGTTAAACTTGTTTTGATGTCCGCCGTTTCTATGCTTGCGGTTGCGTTTTTGCCCGTTTCGTCCGCTATTAAGTACGCGGTGTTTTTGTTGCTTTCTATGCCGAGCGCGACGAGTACTGCGATGTTTGCGTTGAGGTTCGGGGGAGACGCGGATTTTTCAACCGTCTGCGTATTGCTCTCAACGTTATTGTCGATAATCACGTTGCCGCTTATGTTTTTAGTGTTTAACGGCGTATTCGGAGTGGCTATATAAAAACGTTAATTCTTTATTCGTCGGATGGCGTTCTGCCGTCCGATAAATTTTGTTCGCTATTCCCGCGAGCCAACTCTTTTTTAACGTCCTTTGCGTCGCCTATTGCGGATAATACGATGGATATTATGCCCAATATTACTCCGAAAACGAGGTTTGCGGTTAAATCGTCTTTACCCGCAATGACAGAAGCGACGCTCGTTACGACCGCCGCAAAGTTGGCGATTACCGCAACTACCGTCGAAGAAAGATATTTTAGACTTGCCGTCCTTAGTAACCAACAGAGAGTATTATTGACTAATGCAAGTGATAAAATAAATGCGACGGGTTTAAGCGAAAAACTAAATTTTAACGCTTCCATAGGTTTTCCGTCTATCGTTATGATATTTAATATTATAGCGGTTAAAAGCGCGATAATTACTTCGACCGCGTGTTGCAATAATAAGTACAACCGCGTGTCGAGTTCTTTTGCGAACGCACCCGTTCCCGCAATGTTCGCTCCGTAAAAAATCCCCGCAACCGCGCATAGTATTTCGCCGATTCCGAAGTTTAAGCCCTCCGACGATATTCCGCAAAGAACGAAAGAACTCGCAAGACACGCAACGCACGAGAAAATCGTGATAAAGTTAGGTTTTTTCTTTATAAGAATAAAAGATATTAACGGCGTGGATACGCAAGTAAGATTTTCTAAAAAGGCGTACTTCGTCGGAGTAGTATAGTTAAGTCCGATTTTTTGACATAAAGAAGCGGTAGTGTAAAATAATCCCGTCGGGATCGCTATTTTTAAGTATTTACCGTTTATCTCGCCGAGTTTTTTCCCATTTAACATCAGAAGGAATATGCAACTAATAAGCGAACTTATACAAGTATAAATAGAAGCGGAATAATAATCGTACGCTATAAGCGTGAAAAGAGGCGCGACGCCCCAAATCAGTACGACGGTGAAAAGTTCGGTATAGGCAAAAGTTTTTTTGTTCATAGATACGTTAGGCATTTGCATAATTATTCTCCAAATCGACGAATATTCTATCATTTATATTGACTTTTGTGAAGCGGAAGATTATAATATAGGTGTGAAAAATTTTCACAGGAAGTTGTATGGATACGAACAAGATTAAAGCGGTGATGCGCGCCGCGGAACTGAAAAGTCTTTCTAAAGCGGCGGACGAGTTATCGTATACTCCGTCGGCGTTTTCGCATATAGCCGATTCTTTAGAGGACGAATTAGGCGTAGTATTACTAAAAAGGACGAGCGCGGGCGTAGAGTGGACGGATGCGGGAAAGAAACTTTTACCGGAATTTACAGCGCTAATCGCGCAAGAAGAAAAAATAATCAAAAAAACCGAGGCTTTATCGTCTGAAGAAAAAACTTTGACGATAGGAACTTACGCAAGCATATCGCGTACCTTTTTACCGAAAATAGTAAAAAAAATAAGGGAAAACGTAAAGGGGGTTAAACTTCACATTACGGTTGGAGACAGAATAAACGCTTTGCTAGATAAAGACTCGGTTGACGTTATCGTAACGGAGATTGCGCCGGGCGGTAAAGATTACGTTTACAGAGAGATATATAAAGAAGAATACGCCGCCGTGTTGCCGTTAGGCGAGAGAAAACGCGCGAAAGAAATAAGTAAAGAAGCGTTGTATAAATATCCTTTTATTTTGTGTTCTGACGGTATCATAAAAACGTATTTTAATATGAGTAAGTTTAAAGAGGTTATTCCCGTTGTATCGGACGACGACGCGGCTCTTATTAAAATGGTTAAAGAGGGAATCGGGGTAACCGTGTTGCCAAAACTGTCGCTTAACGGCGCGTCAAGCGATGTGTGTGTGCGCGATTTGCAAGAAAAACTAACTAGAACTTTGGGGATTGCTTATAAAAAGAGTAATCCTAAAAGAAAAGAGATTAAAAAAATCGCCTCGTTTTTTACCGAGAACAATTCGTTTTAATTGGTGTTTAACATGAAAAAGAAAGTTATTTATACGATTGTCGCCGCCGCGCTTATTATATTCGCCGTATTTATGCATTTTGCCACAATTACGGTTACGGGCGACGAAGTGAACGACGGTTACGTTAAATCCGTTATATCGTACGCGGTTTATATCGTTTTATCCATATTCGTTATAAGGTTTTGCGGATATAATGTTTTCCGTCTGCCGAAACGGTTTGCATGCTTTATAATCGCCTTAGCGGTTGCCGTAAATAATTTTCCTTTTTCACCTTTTATAAGGGAAGAAGTCGTTATAGTTAATCGTTCTTTCGAGAGAATTTTTTGGTTTATCGTTAATTGCTTTTTTACGGCGGCGTTCGAAGAACTTTTTTTCCGCGGCGTGCTCTTTAATTTTATAGTCGATTGCTCGGCTTGCGATAAACGCGGAATAATTAAGTCGATTATTTATTCTTCCCTAATTTTCGGCGCGGCGCATTTGCTTAATCTATTCGTCGGGGCGGGAGTTTTGCCAACGCTTTTACAAGCGGGATACACGTCGCTCGTCGGTGCGTTGTGCGCTTTTACGCTATTTAAAACGCGCAATATCGTTTTTCCGTGGCTCGTTCACGCCGTATATAACGTTTGCGGACTTATATTGACTACGAACGCCATCGGTAACGGCGTTACTTTCGACCTAACTACCGTCGTCGTAACCGCGGTTATAGGCGTTGCAGTCGGCGTGTTCGTCTTGATATCACTCGTTAAAACACCGAAAGAAGAGTGTGATAATTACCGAACGACGATATTAAACAAAAAATTTTAAGAGAATTACGTTTTATAATTGCCATCGCTCGAACTTTATTCGTGCTTTTTTCCTTAAAAATTACAATAAATTTCACAAAAAATCAAAAATCTAGTGTTATGACTTGAAAAAAAACACAATATATAGTAAAATATTATGCGTATGATACTAAATACGGAGCAAGTATAATGTCAAAACAAAGTTACAAAGCGGAAGATATCAAGATTCTCGAAGGGCTTGACGCCGTCAGAATGCGCCCAGGTATGTATATCGGTACTACCGGCGTAAAAGGGCTTCATCATATCCTTTGGGAAATCGTGGATAACGCCGTAGACGAAGCGGCAAACGGATTTGCCGACACGATAGAAGTTAAACTGTATAAGGACGGAAGCGCGTCCGTCGAAGATAACGGTAGAGGTATGCCGACCGATATTCACCCCAAAGCGGGCGTATCGGGCGTTCAGGTTATATTTACGCAACTTCACGCGGGCGGCAAGTTCAATTCGGATAATTACAGTTATTCGGGCGGGCTTCACGGCGTCGGCGCGTCGGTTACTAACGCGCTTTCGGAATGGCTTAAAGTCAAGGTTTTCCGCGGCACCGTATACGAGATGCAGTTCACGAGTTTTTTAGACGAAAAAACGGGGAAGATAAAATCTGGCGTTCCCACCTCGCCGCTAAGAGATACGAAGGAAAAAACCAAAAAGCACGGAACTTTAGTCAGGTTTATGCCCGACGCGAGAGTATTCGAAACTATCGAGTTTTCCGTCGAAACGATATTAAAAAGATTAAAAGAACTTGCGTTCTTAAATAAAGGATTGACGATAGATTTTTACGACGAAAAAACGGATTTTCACCGCGTATACCGTTACGATGGCGGACTTACCGATTTCGTTAAATACTTAAACGAAGGGAAAAACGCGTTATATTCGGAACCTCTTTACGTTAAAGAGGCGAAAGACGGTATCGTCGTGGAGATAGCCGTTCAACATACGGACGCGTATACCGATAGCGTTTGCTCGTACGTAAACAACATTCCGACGGGCGAGGGCGGAACGCACGAAACGGGCTTTCGTTCGGGACTTACAAGAAGCCTAAACGACTACGCGCGCGATAAAAACTTTCTTAAAAATCAAGACGATAACCTAACGGGCGACGATTTTAAGGAAGGTCTTACCGCTATCATCTCGGTTAAAATGCAAAACGTTCAATTCGAAGGACAGACGAAGACGAAACTCGGCAACCCCGAAGCGCGTCCGGCGGTAGAATTCGTTACGGTAAACGGGCTCTCCGACTTAATGAAGAATAAGAAAAACGCTAAAACTTTCGAATTAATTATAAACAAGGCTCTCGCCGCGTCAAAAGTCCGTCTCGCCGCAAAAAAGGCAAAAGAGATTGCTCGCGCGTCAAAGAGCATAGAGGCGCAAAACTTAGTCGGCAAACTTGCGGCGTGTTCAGGCAAAAAAGCGGAAAAGAACGAACTTTTCATAGTAGAGGGCGATTCCGCGGGCGGCAGCGCGAAGCAAGCAAGGGTAAGACACTTCCAAGCGATTTTACCCCTTAGAGGCAAACCGCTTAACGTGGAAAAGAAAAAACTCGTGCAAATTCTTCAAAACGAGGAAATTCGCACGCTTATATCCGCGCTCGGCACGGGGATTGGTTCCGACTTCGATTTGGAGAGTCTTAAATATCATAAAGTCATTATTTTATCCGACGCGGACGTAGACGGCTATCATATAAGAATATTGTTGCTTACCTTCTTTTTCAGATATATGAAAGATTTAATCAACGCGGGGCACGTGTATATCGGTATGCCGCCTTTATATAAAGTTTATAAGGGTAACGTAGAAGAATACGCGTACGACGATGCGGAACTTCAAAGAAAGATAGAAAAAGTCGGAAAAGGTTATCAAATTCAACGCTACAAAGGTCTTGGCGAGATGGATCCTTCGCAGTTATGGGAAACGACGATGGATCCCGAAAAACGCAGTCTTATTCAAGTTACGATAGAGGACGCCGCGGAAGCGGACAGGCTTATCACCGTTTTAATGGGCGACGAAGTAACGGAAAGAAAGAAATATATTTTCGAACACGCGAACTTTAACAGAGAAGACAAGTTCGTTAAGATTAAACGTTAACGGAGGGAGAATCGTATGGAAGAACAAAAAGGTCTTATTTTTACTTCGCTCGACGAAGTGTTTAAAACTTCTATGATATCTTACGCGGAAGACGTTATTTTAGACAGAGCGTTACCGCGCGTTGAGGACGGACTTAAACCCGTTCAAAGACGAATACTTTTCGATATGTACGAAATGGGGTTAACGCCCGATAAGCCGCATAAGAAATGTGCGAAAATCGTCGGCGACTGTTTGGGTAAATATCACCCGCACGGAGACTCTTCCGTTTACGGCGCGTTAGTGCACATGGCGCAAAACTTTAATATGGGCATACCGCTTATCGACGGGCACGGCAACTTCGGCACGGTGGACGGCGACGGGGCGGCGGCGTATAGATACACCGAAGCGAGATTAAGTTCCATATCTCTGGAACTTTTGCGTGATATTGATAAAGAAACCGTAAATTTCAGTCTTAACTTCGACGACTCTCTAAAAGAGCCCGATACTTTGCCGGGGCGTTTTCCTAATCTTTTAGTAAACGGCGCAATGGGAATTGCCGTCGGTCTTGCAACGAACATTCCGCCGCACAATCTTTCGGAAGTTATTAACGGTACCGTCGCTTATATAGATAACCCGAAAATATCATTAAAAGATATGATGAAATATATTCCCGCGCCGGACTTTCCGACGCGTATATCGTAGCGGGAGACGAACTTGCCGAGGCTTATAAAACCGGTAAGGGCAAAATAAAAATCCGCGCGCGCGTTACGACGGAAAAAGAAGGCGAAAAGCAAAGCCTTATAATCTCCGAAATACCGTATCAAGTAAATAAAGCCGATTTATTACGTAAAATATCCGACTTAAAAGAAGAAAAGAAAGATATTTTAGGCGGTATAGCCGACGTCGTGGACGAGTCGGATAGAAACGGTATGCGTGCCGTGATAAAATTAAAAAAAGACGCCGACGCGAAAAAGATATTAAGTTACTTATATAAAAACACTTCGCTCGAAACTTCTTTCGGTATAAATATGGTTGCCATCGCGCACGGTAAGCCGTGTCAATTGGGGCTTCTCGACATTATTAGTTATTACGTAAACTATCAACGCGAAGTAATTTTAAGAAGAAGTAAATTCGATCTCGAAAGAGCGAAAGAACGCGCTCATATTTTAGAAGGCTTGATTATCGCCGTTCGCAATATCGACGAGGTAATAAAGATAATAAAGACGGCGGAAAACACCGCCGACGCAAGAGCGAAATTACGCGCGAGATTTGACCTCACAGAAGTGCAGGCGACCGCCATTCTCGATTTAAGGCTTGCAAGACTCACTAAACTCGAAGTGTATAAGTTAGAAGAGGAACTTGCGGAACTTAAAAAGAAAATCGAAGAACTTACCGCGCTCGTCGCGAGTAAGCCTTTGCAAATGGGAGTCGTCCGTCGCGAGTTGCTTGAGATTAAAAAGAAGTATAAAACGGAGAGACGAAGCCACGTTATCGGAGCGAGCGAAGCGGAAGATATAAAAACGAACGAAGAAGAAAGCCTTCGTCCGATAGAAGATTTTTATATCTGCTACACCGCGGGCGGAACGGTGAAAAAAACGACGGAAAGAAACTTCAATCAAAGCGAAAGAAAGGTTAAAGAAAATTCTTCGGCGTCCGATTTTATAACATTTGCGGTTAAAGCGTGCAGCGATATGATTTTGTTCGCGTTTACTAACTTAGGTAACGCGTTTAAAGTGTCGGTCGATTCGATTACCGAATGTAGATATCGCGATAAAGGCGTTAAGTTTTCCGACGTATTTAAAGACTCGCTCAAAAACGAACGCCCCGTTGCCTTTTTCGCTTGCGAAAACGATAAAATGCCCGACGGTAACTTGTTGTTCTATACTAAAAACGGCTTGATAAAGCGTTCCGAATGGAAAGAGTACGCGGTTAATAAGCAAACGTTCGCCGCGATAAAACTTAAAGACGACGAAGTTATAGGCGTTGAAACGGATATTCCCGATACGACGATCGCGTTTATAACCGAATACGGATTAGTTCTTAACACGGAAAAAACCGACGTTCCCGTACAAGGCAGAATGTCAGGCGGCGTTAAGGGAATAAATCTCAATAAAGGCGATTCGATAAAATTCGTGTCGCAGGTAGACGAAGAGGGGGAATTCGTACTCGTTACCGATACGGGATATTATAAGAAAGTCGTCGTTTCCGAAATAGAACCGAGCGCGAGATACAGAAAGGGCGTAAAGATATGCGAACTCGGCAGAGTTAATAAAATCGTTTACGCCGACTACGTGAAAGAGCCGTACGACTTTGCCGTTATAGATAACTTCGGCGTGGCGTTTTCGCTTAACACGGAGGACGTCGCTATCGAATCGCGCACGACGAAAGGCAAGACGTTAAAGAACGAAAACAAAAAACGCTTGCCCGAAAAAGTTTACAGAATAATATAATCTTTTCTCGTTATAAAAAAACCGCTTCGAAAAAAATCGAGGCGGTTTTTGTATAAAACTTTCTTTTACGGAAATAATCGTATAAAAAGGAGGTTTTACATGAATCCATTTAACGAATTACCTAAGAACGAAAAGATAGTTTACGCGAGTTGGAACTCGCTCGCGCCGAAAAGTTACGACAAGAACGCCGTTTCTCCGTATACGAAAACGCGCGTTATATTGATGAACGGTACCGAGTTCGAATCGAATACGTTTTTGCACCAATTTAGCAGACATTGTTTAAACAACGACGTAAGGCGTGTTCTCGCCGCGGTGAGAAGACAAGAGCAACAACAGCAAAAACGCATAGCGGCGTTAAAACCGATAAACGAAAGTATTTTGGAAACGACGATAGGTTACGAACAACTCGCGGTTGATTTAACCGCGGAAATGGCGAAAAAAGAACCTGATCCGTTCGTTAAGGCTCAACTCGACTTCGCGCTTTTAGAGGACTTCGACCACTTATACAGATTTTCAAATTTACTCGACACGACCGAAGGCGTAAAGGGTGAAACATTAGTCGGCGGCTATACCGAAATTACACCGGGCAGGCCCACTATCGCGGAACACCGCCACCCCGACGACGATATAAGACGTTATATAAACTGTTGGCAAGATTCGCTTATAACGAGACTTCACACCGCGATAATTACCGCGGCGGAACAACAAACTATGAATTTTTATATGAACGTCGGCTCGTTCTTTCACACCGACGCGGGCAGAAAACTGTATTCCGAAATAGCGATGATAGAAGAACAACACGTTTCGGGTTACGGTTCTCTTATGGATCCGTCGTCGAGTTGGTTCGAAAGTTGGGTTATGCACGAATACACCGAATGTTATCTTTATTATTCTTGCTATCAAGACGAAAGCGACGCGGAAATTAAAAAGATTTGGCTCGAACATTACGAAGAAGAACTTACGCATTTGAAAATAGCGTCCGATATGCTTTATAAGTACGAGGGGAGAGAGTGGGAACAACTTTTCGCTTTAGACGGTTCAGACTTCCCGGCGCTTATTAAACTGCGCGAAAATATTCAGTACGTCAGAGATATTATGAAAGACGTAAGATTAACCTCCCTCAAAGAGGATATGCTTAAAATCGACGATATTCCCGACGGAGCGAATTATTTTAAGTACCAAAAGCAAGTAAATGCGTCGATAGGCTCGGTTGCAACGCATAACGTAATAGAAAACTATATTAAAAAGTACGGCGAAGATTATAGATTCGAAGTGTCTCCGTCCGTGGAAAAAACCTTACGCGACAGAAAAAACGATAACACCGAACTCGGCAGAAAAAAAGGATATTAAGATAAATAATAATAATCTTTCCGCGCGCGACGACTAAGATGTTAATTTGTCGCGCGCTGAGTTTTGTTAACCGAGTTTTTTTATTTGACTTTTTCTTTATAAAAGTATATGATATTTGTGTCGTTGAAATTATAGGATTTTACGGTACGCTTTATTGAATCATATAAAACGTTCTCGCACGAAACTCCCGCGGCAAATAAAAACGCCGCATAAAAATGCGACGTGGTTATTTGGCAGGGGAGACGCGACTCGAACACGCAACCGGCGGTTTTGGAGACCGCTGCTCTACCAATTGAGCCACTCCCCTAGAAGCAAGTATGATTATATACTAAAAATAAAAAATAGTCAATTAAAATGAGGTAAAAATGGAAAAGAATTTTAAGTTAGGCGTTATCGGCGCGGGTTTTATGGCTTCGGCGATAATAAAAGGCGCGTTATCGGCGGGTTTTCTTACCGCTAATCAAATAGTCGTTACGGATAAAAGTCCCGAAGCGTGCGAAAGAATTAAAACTTTCGGCGTTAAGGTAGCGGAAACGAAAGACGTTTTAAGTACGTCTGAATTCGTTTTGTTTGCCGTTAAGCCGCAAAACTTCGCGGAACTTTCCGACGAAGCGGAAGAAAGTCCGTGCAAAAAGTTTATTTCTATTATGGCGGGAGTTAAAAAAGACAGAATAAAAAGCGTTTTCAAAAACGCTAAAGTTGCGAGATGTATGCCGAATACTCCTTGTTCCGTCGGTTTTGGCGCGGTCGGAATTGACATTTCCGATTATACGGAAGACACGGACGTTAAATTTATTAAGGGGCTTTTCACGTCTTTTGCGACGGTTGCAACTCTCGACGAGAGTAAACTTAACGCCGTTACGGGTATTAGCGGCAGTTCGCCCGCGTATTTTTATTTGTTCTTACAAGGCATTATCGAAGCGGGAGTTAAAAACGGGCTTGATTACGAAACGGCTAAAAAGTTTGCGACTAACACAATGATCGGCGCGGGGCAAATGGTGCTTAATAATGCGGATAAATCTCTCGACGAACTTATATCCGCGGTATGCAGTAAAGGCGGCACGACGATTGAAGCGGTAAACGTTTATAAAAACGCGGGACTTAACGCTATAACCGAAAAAGCGGTGAACGCGTGCGTAAAACGTTCTTCGGAACTTGAAAACCTTTAATCTATGAAAAAGATTTCTTTGTATACCGACGGCGCGTGTAGCGGAAACCCCGGTAACGGCGGTTACGCGGCAATATTGATTTATAACGGAATAGAAAAAGAGATTTGCGGCGGGGAAAAAGACACCACTAATAACAGAATGGAAATTCTCGCCGTGATAAAGGGTTTAGAATCGTTAAAGGAAGCGTGCGAAGTTACTGTTTATAGCGACTCGCAATACGTGGTGGGCGCGATAAATCAAGGCTGGATAAACGGGTGGCGTAAAAACGGATGGAAAACCTCGTCGAAATCGCCCGTTAAAAATCAAGATTTATGGCAAAGATTATGCGCACTTATCGAAAAACATAAAGTCGAATTCGTTAAAGTCAAAGGACATTCAGACAACGAATATAACAATAGGTGCGACGTTTTGGCGGTAAGTCAATATAAAAATATGTAAAAACCGCTAAAACTAGGATAACTTTTCGCGTCTGTAATATAATATTATTATGGAAAAAAACAATGCGTCGATCCTAAAAGAAGTGCTTAATATAATAGCGATTTTTCTGCTCGGTTGTGCGGGAATCGTTTTCGCGACGCTTTACGTCGATACGTTTGACGAAGGTTTTTTCGCGGAATATTCAGCCGTGATAATATCTTTGTCCGTCGCGGTTATTTCCGTGCTTACCGTACTGACGTTGATTTTCTTGCGAATAAACAAAAAATTCGTTTATAAGATTTTATACGTTTCGGTGATTTTAATCGCTTGCGTGGCGTTTCTTCTTTATTTACTTAAAATAACGGGCTTTTTCGATAAAATAGACGGCGTTGAAGCGTTCCGCAAATATATAGAATCGTTCGGCAATTTCGCGATAATAATGTTTATTCTCTTGCAGTTTTTGCAAGTGGTCGTTTTGCCGATACCGTCATTTATAACCGTCGGCGCGGGCGTATTATTGTTCGGTCCGTTCCGCGGTTCCGTTTACAGTTGCATCGGAATTATTTGCGGATCGTTAGCCGCGTTTTTTATCGGCAGAGTATTCGGTTATAAAGTCGCGAGTTGGCTCGTCGGAAAAGAAGATTTAGATAAAGCGTTAAAATCCGTAAAAGGCAAAGATAAAGCGGTTTTGACGTTTATGTTTATATTCCCGTTTTTTCCCGACGATTTGTTGTGTTTCGTTGCGGGGATAACGTCTATGAGTACGCTTTATTTTACCGTAATGATATTTATAACGCGTATCGTTTCGGTGTTCGTTTCGTCGTATTCGATGAACAACAGTATAATACCGTTTAATACGTGGTGGGGACTATTGTTGTGGGGCGTGGTTATCGCCGCGACGATCGTTTTAACCGTGCTCGTTTATAAAAAAGGCGATAAAGTGCAAAAGTTCTTTGCCAAAAAAAGAAAAATCGGAAGGAATAAAAAAGACGGCGGCGCGCGTTAATGTGCCGAGAATTTTAATACGGATAATAATTATGCGAAAAACAGTAATAATAGGAGGCGGAGCGGCGGGACTGACTGCGGCGTATTTCGCCGCTAAAAAAGGTAACGCGGTAACGCTTCTCGAAAAAAACGAGAAACTCGGTAAAAAAATTTACATAACGGGAAAAGGTCGTTGCAATCTTACGAACGACGTAGATATACCCGATTTTTTTAAGAACGTCGTTTCCAATCCCAAATTCCTTTACGGCGCGATAAACGCGTTTTCGCCCGCCGACGTAACGGCTTTTTTCGAAAATAACGGATTAAAACTAAAAATCGAACGTGGGAACAGAGTTTTCCCTTTTTCCGATAAAGCGAGCGACGTTACGAAAACGTTGGAAAAACTTTTACGCGACGAAAACGTTTCCGTTAAGACTAACGTTTGCGTTACGGGTATAATAATTAAAAACAGCGAAGTCGTCGGCGTTAATACGGATAACGGAGATTTCGAGTGTGATTCCGTAGTCGTGTGTACGGGCGGTTTATCGTATCCGCTTACGGGTAGCGACGGCGACGGTTATAAATTTGCGGCGAAAGCGGGGCATAATATAATCGCGCCGAAACCTTCGCTAACGGGAATAACGTTAAAAGACGAAGGAATTGCCGATCTGCAAGGCTTATCGCTTAAAAACGTTTCCGTCAAAGCGGAATTAAACGGAAAAGTCTTGTATTTCGATTTCGGGGAAATGCTTTTCACTCATTACGGTGTATCTGGTCCTATAATTTTGTCTTGTTCGTGTTTGCTTAATCGCGTCGATTTAAATAACGTCTCTATTACGCTTGACCTAAAACCCGCGCTCGACGAAAAAACTTTGGACACGCGCTTGCTGAGGGAATTTGACGCGGCAAAAAGCAAAGAGTTAAAAAGCGTTATGCGCTCTTTATTGCCCGCAACGCTCGTTCCGTTCATACTTAAAAGAGCGCAAGTCAAAACGGATAAAAAGTGCGGCGATATTACAAAAGAGGAAAGAAAGCGTATACTTTCAACCTTAAAAGGCGTTAAGTTTTCGCCGAAGTGTTTGCGTCCGATAGAAGAGGCGATCGTAACGGCGGGCGGTGTAGACGTTAAAGAGATTAACCCCAAAACGATGGAAAGCAAACTCGTTAAAGGTTTGTTTTTCGCGGGCGAAGTAATCGACGTCGATTGCTTCACGGGCGGTTTTAATCTTCAAACGGCGTTTTCGACGGGTTTTCTTGCGGGAAATAAAGCTTAAATAAAATAAAAATCAATAATAAATGAAAAAAAAGGAACGTTACGGCAATAAACGTTTTCTTTTTTTTGAAAAAAGTGCTAAAATATATAAGTTGAATTATAATCTTGGAGATAATATATGAAGAAAGTATTCTGTATCGCGCTCGACGGTCCTTCGGGCAGCGGAAAAAGCACGATAGCGAAAAATTTATCCGCTCGACTTAACGTGCTGTATTTGGATACGGGGGCAATGTATAGAGCGGTTGCGTTAAAAGCGATAAAATCAGAAGTCGATACGTTAGACGAAAAAGGAGTTTCAAGTTTTATCGACGATATAAACCTCGATATTAAATACCTTGACGGCGCGCAACGCACTTTTCTCGACGGAGAGGACGTGTCAGAAAAAATTAGAGAACCGCACGTTTCGATGGCGGCGTCAAACGTGTCGAGTTTAAAATGCGTTCGCTTAAAAATGGTGGAAATGCAACGGAAAATCGCGTCGGATATATCTTGTGTTCTCGACGGTAGGGATATAGGCTCTTTCGTATTGCCTAACGCCGATTATAAATTTTATATCACGGCAAGCGTCGAGGTCAGAGCCGAAAGACGTTATAAAGAGTTAACTCTTCTCGGACATAAAGTCGAGTACGACGCGTTAAAATCGGAAATCGAGCAACGCGATTATAACGACAAACACAGAGATTTTGCCCCGCTCGTATGCGCCGACGACGCAATCGTTATAGATACTTCGTTTATGAATATAAATCAAGTGGTAAATAAAGTATTATCGTATATCGACGGGGAAAACGTATGAATTGGTTTTATCGTTTTTTACTGTGGCTCGGAACGAAACTTTATCCGCTTCGCGTTCACGGTGCGGAGAATATTCCCGACGGAGCGGCGATTATTCCGTATAATCATTTCAGCGTGTTCGATCCTTTTTATATCAGATACGTATATAAAGGCGAAATGTATTTTCTCGCTAAAATCGAACTTTTCAAAAATAAACTGTTCGGATCAGTGTTAAAAGCGTACGGAGCAATACCGGTCGACAGGGCTAATCCGGGGATAAAATCTTTGCTTGCCGCGATTAAACCGTTAAAACAAGGGAAAAAACTCGCTATATCGCCGGAGGGCACTCGCAACAAAACGGGAAGCATAGAAATGTTACCGTTTAAGGACGGAACGGTTATGTTTGCTGTGAAAGGTAAGGCGCAAATCGTCCCTTGCATCGTGTCGAGAAGAGCGAAGTTGTTTAGAACGACGCACATGATGTTCGGAAAACCTTTTGATTTTTCCGAATATTACGATAAAAAACTCACCGACGAAGATTTCGCCGCAATGAACAAAGTTCTCGTTTGCAAAATGAAAAAAACGCAAAAAGAACTTTTAGACTTGGTTGCAAACCTAAAAAAGAAAAAAGTTAAGCGCGGTAAAAAAGCGTGTAATGCAAAGGAGTCCGTTTAATGATCGTATTAAAAGGTAAAAACTGCGGCTTTTGTTTCGGCGTGAAGCGCGCGGTGAAAAAAGCGGAAAGTTTGCACGGCGACGGCAATTATATTTTGGGCGAGATAATCCATAACGAGACCGTCAACGAAAAACTTAGAAAATCGGGAATAATAACGATAGACGATATTTCCGACGAAAGGTTAAAAAGAGGCGACACGTTGCTTATACGCACGCACGGCGAACCACGCTCTACATTCGTTAAAGCGGAAGAGATCGGGTTAAACGTTATAGATTGCACTTGCCCGTTCGTAAACGAGATACATAATATAGTAAGAGAAAAATACGCCGCGGGGTATAAGATCGTTATAATAGGAAACGCGGAACATCCCGAAATAAAAGGTATAAACGGGTGGTGTGAGGGAACGGCTTCCGTCGTGTCGAATAACGATGAATTATCCAAAGTTGAGGGAGCAATACCGGTCGACAGGGCTAATCCGGGGATAAAATCTTTGCTTGCCGCGATTAAACCGTTAAAACAAGGGAAAAAACTCGCTATATCGCCGGAGGGCACTCGCAACAAAACGGGAAGCATAGAAATGTTACCGTTTAAGGACGGAACGGTTATGTTTGCTGTGAAAGGTAAGGCGCAAATCGTCCCTTGCATCGTGTCGAGAAGAGCGAAGTTGTTTAGAACGACGCACATGATGTTCGGAAAACCTTTTGATTTTTCCGAATATTACGATAAAAAACTCACCGACGAAGATTTCGCCGCAATGAACAAAGTTCTCGTTTGCAAAATGAAAAAAACGCAAAAAGAACTTTTAGACTTGGTTGCAAACCTAAAAAAGAAAAAAGTTAAGCGCGGTAAAAAAGCGTGTAATGCAAAGGAGTCCGTTTAATGATCGTATTAAAAGGTAAAAACTGCGGCTTTTGTTTCGGCGTGAAGCGCGCGGTGAAAAAAGCGGAAAGTTTGCACGGCGACGGCAATTATATTTTGGGCGAGATAATCCATAACGAGACCGTCAACGAAAAACTTAGAAAATCGGGAATAATAACGATAGACGATATTTCCGACGAAAGGTTAAAAAGAGGCGACACGTTGCTTATACGCACGCACGGCGAACCACGCTCTACATTCGTTAAAGCGGAAGAGATCGGGTTAAACGTTATAGATTGCACTTGCCCGTTCGTAAACGAGATACATAATATAGTAAGAGAAAAATACGCCGCGGGGTATAAGATCGTTATAATAGGAAACGCGGAACATCCCGAAATAAAAGGTATAAACGGGTGGTGTGAGGGAACGGCTTCCGTCGTGTCGAATAACGATGAATTATCCAAAGTTGAGGGCAATAAACTCTGTATAGTAGCCCAAACTACCTTTTCAGAAAAAAAATTTGACGATATAATAAAAAATTTTACGTATAGCGACGCTAAAACAGTTGATATTTTCAAAACTATTTGCTATACTACAACAGAGCGTCAAAAGGAAGCGGAAATAATAGCGCGTTCTTGCGACGCCGCGCTTGTAATCGGTGGGGCTAACAGCAACAATACCGAGAAACTTTATTCGATATTGAAAGAGTATTGTCCGATCGTATACAGGCTTACCGATCCGTCGGGATTTAATTACGAAAAAATAAAAAATTTTAATAAAGTTGGAATTGTTTTCGGGGCGTCGACGCCGCAAGAGCAATTCAGGGAGGTTATCCACAATATGGAAAATGTTACGGAAGAAATCATCACGACCGAAACTGTCAAATGTGAGGATTTAAAAGAGGAAGTCGCTACGGCAAAAGAAAACGAAGCGGTTACCGAAAAAGAAACGAAAGAGGTTAAAAAGGAGAAAAAGGTAAAATCCGCAATGGAAACCGCTTTCGACAATATTAAACCTAACAAAGACTTCAGACCGGGACAGGTCGTTAGCGCAATAATTTCTTCTGCGAACGAAAACGGACTTACCATCTCGCTTAAAAACGTTAAAAGCGATTTTGAACTTGCAAAGGAAGAAATGCTTAACGAATACAACGCAGAAGATTATAAAGATAAAATCGGCGAAGAAATTCGCGTAATGGTCGTCGGCAAAAATCCGCTTCGTTTCTCCGAAAAAGCGATGCAGAAAGTTTTGCAAGAAGAAGCGGAAATTAAAGAAATTTCCGACGGTAAACTTTTCGAAGCGGTAATCACCGCGACGAACAAGGGCGGTTTGGTAGGCAAATACGGCAGTTTTGAAGTGTTCGTACCGGCTTCGCAGATAAGACTCGGTTTTGTTAAAGATCTCGAAAAGTACGTCGGCAAAACTTTGAGATTGAAAGCGGAAAACGTTGAATCGAGAGGCGCTCGCCGTCAAATCGTCGCTTCGCAAAGAGTTATTCTCCAAGCGGAAAAAGAAGAACGCGACGCGATACGCGCTGCTAAAGAAAAAGAATTTTTCGACAACGTTCAAGAAGGCGACGTTGTTTTAGGTACGCCCGTCAGATTTGCACCGTTCGGCGCGTTTATCGAAGTAAACGGCTTCGATTGTCTCGCTCATATATCCGATCTTTCTTGGACGGGTTGCAAAGACTGTGCTGAAGTATTAGAACTCGGCAAAACTTACGAATTTAAGATCTTAAAGATAGATATCGAAACGAAAAAAGTTTCCGTCGGTTATAAACAACTTCAACCCAAACCTTGGGATTCCGTTGCGGAAAGATATAATATCGGCGACGTTATTAAAGGAACGGTCGTTAGAATCGTTAGTTTCGGTGCGTTCGTAGAAGTCGAAAAAGGCATTGACGGACTCGTTCACGTTTCTCAAATCTCCAATCAATGGCTCGAAAACCCCGTATCCGCTTTGCAGGTAGGGCAAGAAGTCGAAGCGAAGATTTTAGACGTCAATCCCGAAAAGGAAAAAATGACGCTTTCTATTAAAGCGTTGCTTCCCGAAATCGAAAAGCCCGAAAAAGCCGAAAAGGGTAAAAAACGTTCCGAAAAGACGGAAGAAGATAACGAACCCGAACTTCGCGAATGGAAGGATGCAGACAACGGTGGCGTATCCATTGCGGAAATGCTCGGAAACGATAATAAGTAATTTATTAAAAGAACTAAGCGCGCAAGACGGTCGTATTGCGCGCTAAAATTATGTTTAAATAGATGTTGCGGCGTAGCGAAAATTAATTCGCTGCGCCGCAAGAATATAGTTTATCACAAAAGTGTAATCGAATTATAAATCTTTTGCGTTGGCTTGCGCCTTGCTTTTACGTTCTTTGTAGTCGGTAAGTGCAAGGGCTAGTTGATCGCCGCAAGAGGTATTGCCTTTGCATTTAATGCCTTTAAGAGTGGAAATAACTTCGTCGATATTTTTCCCGTCTACGAGTCTCGCAACCGCTTGAAGATTGCCTAGGCAACCGCCTATAAACTTAACGTTTTTAACTTTGTTATCGTCCGTTACGTCAAAAAGAATTTGTCTGGAACAAGTGCCGCGTGTGATGTAAGAATTCATTTTATATTCTCCTTTTTTATGTACTAATCAACTAAATTTTCGTATATGTTTCGATAAGTGTCTAGGGCTTTTTCGCCCCATTTTTTATAGATGTCTTTTGCCGTTTGTCTATTTGGGACCACGAGTTTAAGTTCTAAAACGGGTTGCGCGGGTTCGATTATTTTAAGGTAAACGGTATACGTTCCGTCTTTGTTCATAAAATAATCCGCAACACATTCTTGTTTTCTACGGAATTTAGTTCGGTTGTTTTTAATGAAAACCGAAATCTCTTCGCGCGTGGAGGCGGGAATGTTGATAAAGAAGTTCGCGAGGCATACGCGCCCGTCCGTGGTAATGGTGTAAAGCGGTTCGCCCGAATCGCCGATATTATAAATCCAACCGCATTCTATAAGTTGATTTAAAATAGGCTGGCAGTCCATATATGCGAGCCAATTGTTTGACGAACAGCACATATCGAGTATCGTGTTTTCGGAAAGCGGAACTTCCATCTTGTCGAACACGAACAATAATATTAATTTGTTTAAGGACGAATCTCCTCTTACTTGCATTCGACGTCTCCGTAAATTTTAATCCGTAAGTAAAGCAAAATACAACGATAAAAAATTTTTATCGAGCGTGTACATCTATTATATAACAAAAAACGGTGTTTTGTAAATAAAATTATATAAAAATTTGTAAATTGTTTGAAAAATGTTTATGAATTTTTTTCTTATGTGTTATAATATACGCGTAGGCTGCTAAACGCAACCGAAAACAAACGGCGAAAGCGTTTGTTTTTCCGCGACGTTTTCACGTCGCACGCGTATATTGCGACGCTTCGCAAAAACGTCCGTGCAAGCACACGTTTTTACTCGCGTCTTAATATCCGTACCGTAGGTTGCTAAACGCAACCGAAAACAAACGGCGAAAGCGTTTGTTTTTCCGCGACGTTTT
>CAZNWP010000003.1:28165-39198 GCA_964576995.1 uncultured Christensenella sp.
CACGTCGCACGCGTATATTGCGACGCTTCGCAAATAGTATTACGTAAAAATTCTCACAAGGGAGAAAAACTATATGAATAAAAAAGAAGAACTCGATTTATTTCTCGCGAGAGCGGACGAACTTATAGAGAGCAAATATATAGTTGCGGATATTAAAATCGTCAATTTGTTAAAAACGATTGCGGCGTCAGAAACGTTGCTTGCCGTTTTTAAGAATTGTCTTTTAAATTTCGATTTCGAGGAGGCAAAGAGAAAATATCTCGTTAAAAACGAGTATTTATCTGGGGATAAGGGCGAATTTGTGTTGCCCGATTCTTCGAGAGAATTGCTCGCGTTTATTTTTTGTATACTCGTTGCCGTCGATTCTAAAGAAATAAATTTGTCGGACTTTTTGAAAAAGTTTTTCTATGAGGACGGAAGTTATTCCGCAGGGTACGCTACTTTTATAAACGCTATGATAAGACCCTTCAAAAATACCGTGAAAGCGGTTATGGAAAGCGTAATCGGCGGTAAAATTCAAGATCCGATAGACGCTTTAACCGAAGAGGAAGACCGCAAGCGCGCGGAAAAAGAGCGTATCGAGCGCGAAGAACGTTTAGAAAAGGAGACGTCGTTAAAAGCGTACGGAGAGAGTTTGAACGCGTTAAGAAAAATTCTTTTGGCGGATAAATTAAAGGTTAAAGAATCAAAACTTAACCCCGAGGTTGCGGAAGAAGTTACGCTCGTTATAGATATGCTTGCGAACGTTATTGAAAGCAACGATAAAGATGCGGTGATTTACGCGTTCGTGGCGTATAAATACGTGGCTAAGGCGCATAAAATTCTCTTTTTCGGCAGATTGAAAAAGGTTAATAAACTAATTAAGGACGTAATAAATGGACTTTAACGAAAAAACTTTATCGATCGAATACGTTTATAAAGGTAGAATACTTAATTTGCGTAAAGACGAGATTGCATTGCCGAACGGTAAAAAATCCGAACGCGAAATTATCGAACACAGCGGCGGGTGCGCCGTGCTTTGCGTAAAAGACGGTAAAATACTTTTGGTTAAACAATTCAGATACGCTTATAAAAAAACGATAATCGAAATTCCCGCGGGGAAAATAAACGTCGGCGAATTGCCTGAGCAAACTGCGTTACGAGAACTCGAAGAAGAATGCGGGCTTAAAGCGAAATTCGCACGGTTGTTATGCGAAATATATCCGACTCCCGGGTATACTAACGAGATTATAAGACTTTTTTCCGTTACGGAGTTCGAGGCGGGCGAGACTCGTTTCGACGAAGACGAATACGTCGAAGCGTTCTGGCTTGACGTAAAAACCGCCAAAGATATGGTGTTAAAAGGTGAAATTAAAGACGCTAAGACGATAATAGCGTTATCGTACTTATAAAGTCGTCGGGGAAGATTTTGAAGAACATATTATAAAGGACTAAAAAACCGTGAAAAGAACAGACGTAAGAAACGTTGCGATAATCGCGCACGTAGACCATGGCAAAACGACGCTTGTAAACGAAATGTTAAAGCAAGGCGGCGTATTCAGAGACAATCAAGAAGTAATGGACCGAGTAATGGATTCCGGCGATTTAGAACGCGAACGAGGAATAACGATACTCGCTAAAAATACTTCGGTGTTTTACGACGGGATAAAAATAAACATAATCGACACCCCGGGGCACGCGGACTTCGGCGGTGAGGTCGAGCGCGTGCTTAAAATGGTAAACGGCGTTCTCGTTTTAGTTGATGCTTGCGAAGGGCCTATGCCGCAAACGCGTTTCGTTATGCAGAAAGCACTTGAACTTAATCATAAACTTATTATCGTCGTTAATAAAATCGACCGCCCCGACGCAAGACTTTCCGAGGTTCAAGACGAGATATTAGAACTTCTTTTCGATTTGAACGCTAACGATAATCAGATTGACAGTCCGATAATCTTTTGTTCGGGCAGAGACGGTACGGCTTCGCTCGATTGCAACGTGAAAGGCACTGACTTAAAGCCTCTTTTCGACGCAATCGTCAACCACTTCGAACCTCAAGAAGCGGATGTCGACGGACCTTTCCAAATGCTCGTTTCTTCTATCGACTATAACGAATACGTCGGACGTATCGGTATCGGCAGAGTCGAACGCGGCGTGGCGCACGTAAACGATGAGGTTGAGACTTGCAATTATAACGTAAAAGGCAAAGAGTTAAAGGGTAAACTCGTAAGCATTTATCAAATAGAGGGGTTAAACAGAGTCCCTGTCGAGAGCGCGAAAGCGGGCGATATCGTTTGCGTGAGCGGGCTTGAAAACGTTTCAATCGGCGATACTATTTGCAGTCCCGCGTGTATAGAACCCGTTCCGTTCGTTAAAATATCCGAACCGACGGTTGAAATGACTTTTTCCGTTAACGACAGTCCGTTTGCGGGAAAAGAGGGGAAATTCGTTACTACGCGCCATTTGCGCGACAGATTGTTTAAGGAAATGCTTAAAGACGTGTCGTTACGCGTTGAAGCGACCGACTCCGCAGATTCTTACAGAGTATGCGGAAGAGGTGAAATGCACCTTTCGATTTTAATCGAAACGATGCGTCGTGGCGGTTACGAGTTCCAAGTGGGCGCGCCGAAGGTTATGTATAAAGAGGAGAACGGCGTTCTTTTAGAACCGATCGAAAAACTCGTAGTCGACGTTCCCGAGGATAAAACGGGCACCGTGTTTTCGAGTATGGGAACGCGTAAAGGCGAACTTTTGCAAATGGAAAATATTGGAAGCAGAATACGTCTCGAATTTAAGATTCCCGCACGCGGTTTGTTCGGATATAAAAGTCAGTTCTTGACTGATACTCGCGGAGAGGGCGTGTTTAACACCGTATTTTTCGGTTACGAAGAATATAAAGGCGAAATAGACAGAAGAAGCACGGGTTCGCTCGTTGCGTTCGAGACGGGTGAAGCGGTTACTTACGGCTTGTTTAACGCGCAAGGCAGAGGACAACTCTTTATCGGCGCGGGTACGCCCGTTTACGAAGGTATGGTCGTCGGCGTATCTCCGAAGAACGAGGATATAACGGTAAACGTCTGCAAAAAGAAGCATCTTACCAATACTCGCGCATCGGGATCGGACGACGCGTTAAGACTTGAAACGCCGAAATTAATGACTCTCGAAGAAGCGATGGAGTTTATCGCGGACGACGAACTTTTGGAAATTACCCCCAAAACCGTCAGAATAAGAAAGAAAACTCTCAACACCGAAATGCGCTTAAAAAGAAAAGCGAAAGGGTTAGAATAAATATAAAAACTATTTAGGCTATCGAGTTGTAAACCCGATAGCCTAAAAAATTAAGTTTATTTAATAAAGAATGAACGTTATATCTTTAACGTTTTCAAGTAATATTTTTTTCTTGCGATATTCTGTAACTTTCTCGCGCTTTTTTTATCGTTGTGTTTTGAACGAAGGGTGGCAGCGTTTTGCTTTGCAATAGCGGAATTATTACGTTGTAGTTTTTAATTAGCAATTCGCAATATAACCACGATAACGCCGTATTTATATAGTATTCTTCACTTTTTATGGTTTTGGTAAGCGAGATTATTTCTTCGTCTTTTCCCGTGTTTACGAAATGAAAAAGAAGGGAGACGAGCGCAAATCTCACGGTATAAGTTTTATCTGACGTAAGCAAGGTTTTAACGTAATCGAAACTTTCGTTTTTATATTTATCGAACGTTTTTATCGAAGAACACACGCTATCGCAAATCGCCCAATTGTCGATAAACGGAATAAAATCGTCGAGAAGACGCTTCGTTTCGTTAAAGCCTTTCTTTAAGTAACCAATAATCAGCCCGTGCAAAAAATATTCTTCGAAATATCCGTGTTTAAGCGATAAAAAAGAAAGGTCGTTTGCTTTCGCCGCTCCTTTCGCGACGTCTCGCAACACCGGAACTCGTACGCCGATTATCGGATACTTCGTGTCGGGCGTAAGTTTTTTGGAAAAATCTTTGAGTTTATCGTCTTTATTATTAAATAATAATTGCGTGTAATCGGTCGTCATAATTCGTTTAAGAGTCTAAGAATAACGTCGGGAAAGCCGTCCGATACCGCTTTTAAGTTTTCGTTGAACTGACTTGCGTTCGTGCCGCTTCCGAAAACGTCCGTAACGCCTTTGACGATATAAAGGGGAACGGCGTTTGACATGCAAACTTGAGCGATTGCCGCGCCTTCCATATCGCAAAGCGAGCAACCGAGAGTGTTTACCGTTTTAACGTCTTTTTCTTTACAAGTAAATTTATCCGAGGTGGCAAGAGTGCGTTTTTCTAAAAAATCGCACGCGTTTACGTTGAAAAATACCGTGTCGTAATCTTGAATATAACCTACGGAAACGTCGTCTAAGTCGGATAAATCGAAGTCGTATTGACAACATTTTTCGACCGAATAATAATTTTTAGCGGAAACTTCGTTTCCGAAACCGCCTACCGTGCCGAAATTTATCAAGACGTCGGGAGAATACGCGTCGATGACCGCTTGCGTGCAGAGAGCCGCGCTTACTTTGCCAATGCCGCTTACGGCGAGGATAATTTCTTTATCGCCTAAAATACCCGCGAAAATTTTTTTGCCCGCGAGCGCGGTTTTTTCCGTTAAACGCGCTTTTTCGATAAAGCGTGACGCTTCTTTGTTCAATGCAACTATAATACCGATTTTTTTCATATAAAAATTTTAACATAACGCCGTGTTATAGTCAATCTTTACGACGGGATTTTCAAAAAATATTTTTCACCCCTTTATTTTTTATTCACGATTTCGTTTTCTTTTGTATAAAATAAATAATAAGACGTTTTTTTTATGTTTTTAACCCCGAATTTTGAAATCGTGAAACGCTAAAAAGTGCGTTTATTGGTTGGAAAATGCCTAAAAATCAAAATTTAATCGTGTTATATCGCTTGACAAAGCGTAAAAAATACCCTAAAATATAAAATCGTGAAAACTATAAAAGTTTACGGGAGAAGTATATGAAATTCTTACACGGAAAAAATCTTAAACTTATTGATAAAAAAAGTATTTTTATCGACAAAACCGTTACCGTCGGCAATAACGTTACTATATACGAAAACAACCGTATAGAGGGAGATACGGTTATTGGCGATAACGTAACTATTATGCCTAATTGCTACATAAAAAATTGCAAAATCGGCAACGATACGGTTATAACGAGTTCGCATTGCGATAACGCAACCGTGGGTGAATATTGTTCCGTCGGACCTTTCGCGCGCTTGCGCCCTTGCGCGGACGTTAAAGACGGCGTGAAAATCGGCAACTTCGTCGAGATTAAAAACGCCGTTATAGGCGAGGGAAGCAAAGTTTCGCATCTCGCTTACGTGGGCGACGCGGATATCGGCAAAAACTGCAATATCGGTTGCGGAGCGATATTCGTCAATTATAACGGAAAAACCAAAAGCAGAACGGTCGTTAAAGACGATTGCTTTATCGGCAGTAACTGTAATATTATCGCGCCAGTAGTTATCGAGGCGGGATCGTATATTTGCGCGGGAACGACCGTCGTAGACGACGTTAATAAAGATGATTTCGTTATCGGCAGAGTGCGCCCGACGGTTAAGGAAAACAGAGCGCACGAATATCTTAAGAGCAAGGAGTAAAAATATGGGAATATTTTTCGGTACGGACGGTTTACGCGGTAAAGTAAACGAAGACTTAACTTTTAACATAGGCTATAAAATCGGGAACGCGCTATCCATTTTAAAAAACAAACCCACCGTGCTTATCGGCTCTGATACGCGTATCTCTAACACGTATTTAACGCTTGCGGTTGCGAGCGGCGCGATGAGCGGCGGGGCGAGGGTAATTGACGCGGGCGTCGTTCCAACGGCGGGCGTCGCGTATTTAACGAAGCACGTTAAAGCCGATTACGGCGTAGTAATAAGCGCGTCGCACAATAGTGGCGAGTATAACGGCATCAAGGTTTTTAATTCCGACGGTTATAAACTCGGCGATAAAGAAGAAGAGCGGATAGAGCGTTGTTTTATTCACGAAAAGACTAACGATTTTCCCGATATAGGAACGTTCGAGCAAGACTTTAATCTCGTTAAGATATATAAGGATTTTCTCGTAAAATCGAGTAAAAACTCGTTAAAGGGGAAGACTATCGTGTTAGACTGCGCTTACGGAGCGGCGCACAGAATCGCTCCCGACGTGTTCAGAAAACTCGGCGCGAACGTCGTTGCCGCAAACAGCACGCTCGACGGTCTTAAAATCAATAAAAACTGCGGCGCGTTGTATCCCGAAAATCTTATTCGCAGAATGGAGCGCTATAAAGCGGATATGGGATTTGCTTTCGACGGAGACTCCGACAGGTTAATAGCCGTTGACGAAAAGGGAAATATTATCGACGGTGATATGCTTATTTGCGCGCTTGCGAAATATCTTAAACGTCGCGGCATGTTGAAGGGAGATACCGTCGTCGGCACGAGTCATACCAATATGGCGATAGAAGAAGAACTTAAAAAGGACGGAATAGGCTTAATAAGGACGGATATAGGCGATAAATACGTTCTTGCTAAACTTCTTGAAAAAGGGCTTTCGCTCGGCGGAGAGCAAAGCGGACATATTATACTAAAAGATATAGGAACGACGGGAGACGGAATACTTTCCGCGATAGCCGTCGCGAATATGGTGATAGAAGAAAACAAAACCTTGTCAGAAGCCGCGCTTATCGAGTTGTATCCGCAAGTAAATAAAAACGTCGTCGTCGACGATAAATTCCGTATAATGAACAACGAAGAATTGGGACAGGAGATTGCTAAATACAACGCGGAACTCGCGGGAAGGGGCAGGCTTATGTTAAGGGCGTCGGGTACCGAACCTAAAATCAGAGTTATGGTGGAAACTAAAGACAAAGCCTTAAACGAAAAAATCGCGAACGCCATCGTCGCAACCGTAAAAAGAGTTAACGAAGAGTAAAATTTACAGTTAAACACCCGCAAATCGGACGCAAAAACCCTTTTGCGGGTTTTTCTATACGTAAATTAAGCGTTATTACCTTAAAATTTATTTACAAATTTTTTTTAATGTGGTATACTTAAAACAAAAAGGGTGGTAAGTATGAAACTTTCTAAAAAACAGTTGGTTATATCCGTCGCGTCGATAGCGATTCTCGTCGTGTCCGTCGCGGTATTATTGCTTGACGCGCTTATTCCGCTCGGCATTTGGTTACATCCCGCGCTTACTTTTTTGTTTTGCATATTTACGGGGTTCGGCGTGCTTTGTCTTGTTCTCGGCTTTTATAATAAATCGCCGTGGTATTTCTTTTTAAGTTCGGTACTGTTGGGACTTGCGTTTATTTACGCGTTCTCGTGTTCTATTCCGAAATATTGGTGGATAAGTCTTATAGTCGTAATAGTGATTTGGGCAGTTTTTTCGATTATGAGCGTTATGACCGCGGGAAACAAAACCGAATCCGTCGCGCTTAACAAATCTTCCGAGTACAAAAATTACGAGCGGAGAAAGGCGGAACGCGAACAAGCGGAAAAGAACGCGGAGCCCGAAACTCTTCCCGAAATAAAATCTTTTAAAGACGAAAAATAAATTATAACGGAAACAGTATAATGGAAAAAAGAAATTTAACCTTGCTTACGGACTTGTATCAACTTACGATGATGAACGGATACTTAAAAGAAAACCGCAAAGAGGAAATTGCGGTTTTCGACGTGTTTTTCCGTCAGAACGGAATGATAACGTATTCGCTCGCTTGCGGATTAGAACAAGCCGTCGATTATATATTAAATCTTAAATTCGGCGAAGAGGAGATAGCGTACCTCGAAAGTCTGAATATTTTCTCGCAAGAATTTATAGATTATCTAAAGAACTTTAAGTTCACGGGCGACGTTTACGCTGTGCCGGAGGGAACGGTGGTTTTCCCCGGAGAACCTATTTTTACGGTAAAAGCACCCGTAATGCAAGCGCAACTCGTTGAAACGGCTATATTAAACATAATAAACTTCCAAACGCTTATAGCGACTAAGGCTGCAAAAATCAGATACGCGGCTAAAAACGATTTAGTTATGGAATTCGGTTTAAGACGCGCGCAAGCGCCCGACGCGGGTATTTACGGCGCGAGAGCGGCTGTTATCGGCGGTTGTGATTCGACTTCTAACGTGCTCGCGGGGAAAATGTTCGACATTCCCGTTTCAGGCACGCACGCGCACAGTTGGGTTATGAATTTTAAGGACGAATTTACGGCGTTTAAGGCTTATGCAGACGTGTATCCCGACAACGCGCTTTTGCTCGTCGATACTTACGATACGTTAAACCAAGGCGTACCCAACGCCATTAAAGTGTTTGACGAATTAAAATCGCGCGGGCACAAACCTAAAGGCATACGCCTCGATTCGGGCGACCTTGCATATTTATCTAAAAAAGCGCGCAAAATGCTCGACGACGCGGGTTATCCCGATACGGTAATTTGTGCTTCGGGCGATCTCGACGAATATTCTATAACATCGCTTAAAAATCAAGGCGCGGCAATAAATTCTTGGGGTGTCGGAACAAGACTTATCACTAGTGCGGATATGCCCGCTCTCGGCGGAGTGTATAAACTCGCCGCCGTGTACGATGACGACGGAAACGAAATACCCAAGATAAAACTTTCGGAAAATACCGAAAAAATTACTAATCCGTCTTTTAAAAATATTTTTAGAGTATACGACAAAGCGACGCACAAAGCGGAAGCCGATTGTATATTTATGCGTAGCGAAAAACCCGTAGACGAAAGTAAACCGCTCGTTTTAACACACCCGACTGAGCGTTGGAAGAGCATTACTTTTGAAAATTATGAAATAAAAACGTTACAAAAAGATATTATAAAGGACGGAAAACTCGTTTATACGCTTCCGAAACTTTCCGAAATCAAAAAGTACGCGGAAGAAGAACTTTCTACTTTCTGGGACGAATACAAGCGTCTCGACAAACCGCACGTATATAAGGTGGATTTGTCCGACGGGCTATACGAAACGAAAAATAATATGCTCGAAAAAATCAGGGGAAAGAAAGAATCTTGAAAAAAATAATAAACTCGGCGTACGGATTAGAAAAACGCAAATACGCTCGCGAAGAAGTCGAACGTATTTTGACGGAAGAGAAAAATAAATTCGCCGCCGAAACGGAAATTTTGAAAAACGCGATATCCGAATTGAAAAACGAAAACGAACGTTTATCTTTGGAACTCGACGCTTTTAAAGAAAAAAACGCCGTAATCGAAGCGGCTATAAAAGACTCGGAAGAGAAGGCTTTGGATATTGAACGCAAAGCCGATTTAAGGTATTCGCTCGTTATCGAAAAGTTAAAAGCGTTTTCGGACAAATGGCGCGGTTACTTCGATTATTTGCGCGAGAAATATCCGCTATATTCCGTCGTTAAACAGTCCTCGGAACTTAAAGACAAAATGACTGAACTGTTAAACGGGTGCGACGATAAAAAAACGGTGGACGTTCTAGAGTTTAATTTGAACGGTTTAACTAACGGCGCAAATCGCACCACGTTCGATCCGAAAGAGAAAATACGCGAATACGTCGCCGCGACCGAAGATAACGGATTCGACTTAAACGAAGTTTTAAATCCGGGGCAGTTGCGGTTAGAAGATTTATGCAAGGAGTTGGGACTTACAGAATGAAAAAAACGCTTAAATACGTCGTCGTGCCGTTAATTTTATTTGCGGTTTTAATCGCGGCAGATCAAATAACGAAAATATGTTTTAGAAATTTACACGAGACTAAGGACTTGCGCGTAAACGAAATAGACGTAATAAAAAACTTTTTTTATTTTACGTATACCGAAAATTCGGGTTCGGCTTACGGTTTTTTATCGGGTAAAAGTTGGGCTCAAACGTTTTTTAAGATATTAACGTGCGTCGCGATCGTTTTGTTCGTGTTTTTATACGTTTACGCTTACAAGAAAAATCATTCTTTAATGGCGTATTCCATAGTGTTTATCACGGGCGGGACGATTGGTAACTTTATAGACAGGCTCGTTCGCGGCAGCGTAATAGATTTTATGTGCGCGGAGTTTTGGGGAAACAGATTGTTCGGAGTGTTTAATTTTGCCGATTTGTTTCTTACCGCTGGCGTAATAATGATAGTCGTTCACTTCTTGTTTTACGACGAAAGTGCGTTATTTAAAAAGAAGAGCGCAGAAGAAAATGCAGACGAAAACGTACACGATAACGACGGAGACTGACGTTCGCGCCGACGTTTATTTATGCGGCGTAACCGAACTTTCTCGTTCGAGAATTAAAAATCTTATTGACGACGGCTTTTTTAAGGTGAACGGCAAAATTGAAAAAAGCAGTTATAAAACCAGGTTGGGCGACGTATTAACCTTGGAAATTCCGTCCGCGGTTAGTTGCGTCGTGGAAGCGAAAGACATTCCTCTCGACGTTGTTTATCAAGACGACGACTTGGCTGTTATAAACAAACCGCAAGGGCTAACCGTGCACGCGGGTAGCGGTACGGACGATAACACTCTCGTTAACGCGTTGTTGTTCCATTTAGACAGTTTATCGGGGATAAACGGCGTAATTCGCCCGGGCATCGTCCATAGAATAGATAAAAACACTTCGGGGCTATTGGTCGTCGCTAAAAACGATAAAGCGCACGTCGCTCTCGCAAAACAATTAGAAGATAAAACTTGTCGGAGAGTTTACGTTGCTTTGTTGTCCGGTATCGTTAAAGACGATAGCGGTATTATAGATACTTGTATCGGCAGAGATCCGAATAACCGCACTAAAATGGCGGTGGTGAAAAGCGGTCGGGAAGCGATAACGCATTATCGAGTTTTAGAAAGATACGATAAAGGATATACGTTATGCGAATTTTCGCTTAAAACGGGAAGAACTCATCAGATAAGAGTCCACGCAAAATACTTAGGGCATCCCATAGTCGGAGATCCCGAATACGGATATAAAAATCAAAAATTTAAATTAAACGGGCAGTTGTTGCACGCGAAGAAACTTTCGTTTGTTCACCCGACGACGGACGAAAAAATGACTTTTACAGCAC
>CAZNWP010000004.1:0-37774 GCA_964576995.1 uncultured Christensenella sp.
TTCTGTAAGCCGAAACAAGTAATTGTTGCGGAATAAGTTCGTTGACGAGCGGCGGAATTTCCTCCGCTTTCAAGCCGTTGTTGCCCTGCATTCTTATAACGGTGTCTCTAACCGCCTCGATAACGCCTTGCGGAGCGACGCCGCGCGGACAACGTTCCACGCACGCCATACAAGAAAGGCAAGTAAAAATCGCTTTGCTTTGAAGTAGTTTATCGAGTTTGCCCGATACGAGATACGAAACGAACTGATGAGGTTTAACGTCCATATCGCGATACGCGGGGCATCTGCCCGAACATTTGCCGCACTTCATACATTTTTTCGCGTCGGTGCCGCTTATTAAACTTATGTTGTCTAAGGTATCTTTTCCGTTCATTATTCGACTCCTAACGCTTCCGCGAGCAATTCCGTAAAGTATTTCACGGTAACGCCTTCTTTATTGTTTTGCAAGTTGTATAAGCACAACGGGCAAGAGGTAACTATTTCGTTAACGCCCGCGCTTACCGCGTTTTTAGCAATCGCTTCCCTTCTCTTCTCGGTAATCTCGGGATTTTTAAGGGATACGTACGCGCCGCAACATTCGTTTCTCATCGGATATTTCACGGGCGTACCGCCGAGCGCGGATATCAGTTCTTCTATAACCGTCGGATTTTCGGGATTGTCGAACGCCATTTCTTTAGACGGTCTTAAAAGCAAGCAACCGTAATACGCGCCGATCTTTCTTTCGAGCGGTTTCACGACTTTCTGCTTTATCGCGTCGAAGCCGACGATATTTTTAAGCATTTCTATATAATGGATAACTTCCGTCTCTCCCTCGTACGGCGTTTCGAACGCGCTGTAATTGTTGGCTTTCGTTCTGACGTTCTCGTCGTTTTTCATATCCGCATTGACGCGCTTTAACACGTTGTGGCAAGCGGAACATAAAGTAAGCACTTTGCCGCCGTGATTTCTCGCGTATTCGAGCGTTCTTACCGCGGAAAGTTTCGTCGCGATTTCGTCTCTTGCGGTGGGATAAACCGCGCCGCAACATTGCCAGTTTTCTATTTCCTCCATTTCAACGCCTAAAATCGCCGCGCATGCCCTCGCCTTTTTATCAAGGTCTTTCGCTTTCGTTTTTAGCGTGCAACCGGGGTAGTAACAAATTTTCATAGTAATATTTTCTCTCCGTTCATGGATATCGTATTATCGGTTAGTCGTGCGGGTAAGCCATTTGTTCGGGCTTAAACACTTCGTCGAATTTTTCCGCGGTCAAGAAGCCTAAACTTACGCAAGCGTCTTTTAAGGACATATTTTCCTTATACGCTTTCTTCGCGGTTTTCGCAGCGTTCTCGTAACCGATATACGGGTTAAGCGCGGTAACGAGCATAAGCGAGTTATGAAGGTTGTGCGCCATTTTTTCTCTGTTAGCCTTTATTCCCGTTACGCAGTTTTTCTCGAAAGACGTAACGCCGTCCGCAAGCAATCTCGCCGATTGCAAGAAGTTGTACGCGATTACGGGCATAAACACGTTGAGTTCAAAGTTGCCTTGCGACGCGCCCATACCTACGGCTACGTCGTTAGCCATTACCTGAACGGCAACCATCGTCATCGACTCGCATTGCGTGGGATTGACCTTCCCCGGCATAATGGAAGAACCGGGTTCGTTTTCGGGGATAAATATTTCGCCCAAGCCGTCTCTCGGTCCGGACGCGAGCCAACGCACGTCGTTAGCGATTTTCATAAGGTTGGCGGCAAGCGCTTTCATCGCGCCGTGAGCGAATACCATCGCGTCTTTAGAAGTGAGCGCGTGATATTTGTTATCGGACGTTCTGAACGTTTTGCCCGTGAGTTTGCTGACTTGTTTCGCGACTTCGACGTCAAAGCCCTTCGGCGCGTTAAGCCCCGTACCTACGGCAGTACCGCCGAGCGCTAGTTCTTTTAAGCCGTTTAAAGACGCTTCGAGTTGTTCTTTCGTCTTTTCTATCATCGCCCTCCAACCGCTTATTTCTTGCGAGAAAGCGACGGGAACGGCGTCTTGCAAATGCGTTCTGCCGCTCTTTACGACGCCTTCGTTTTCCTTTTCCAAACGTTTGAAGGTTTCAACTAATTTATCCATCGCGGGGAAAAGTTCGTCCTCTATCGCGACTACCGCGGCGATGTGCATAGCCGTCGGGAAAGTATCGTTAGAACTTTGGCTTTTGTTTATGTCGTCGTTGGGGTGAAGAAGTTTATTGCCCGCGATTTCGTTACCGCGATTTGCGATAACTTCGTTGGCGTTCATATTTGACTGAGTGCCGCTACCAGTCTGCCATACGACGAGCGGAAAATGCTCGTTAAGCGAACCGGATATAACTTCGTCGCAAGCCTTGCTTATTACGGTGAGTTTTTCTTCGGGAAGTTTTCCGAGATTGAAGTTTGCTATTGCGGCGGCTTTTTTCAAAATTCCGAACGCGTGAGTAATTTCTCTCGGCATTATTTCAGTACCGATTTTGAAGTTTTCAAAACTTCTCTCGGTTTGCGCAGCCCAATATTTGTCGTCGGGAACGCGCATCTCGCCCATAGTGTCTTTTTCAATACGATAACCCATAAGTGCCTCCGTTGATCTTTTTTACGATTTTATTTTAAAACTGAGATATGCAAGCGATAACGCCATATCTTCTTGTTGTACCGTTACCCCGTCTTTTACTTTAAGTTTTACGGGCGCGAAGTTCCAAATAACCTTTACTCCGCTCTCGACTAAAAGGTCGCATACCCTTTGCGCCGCGACGACGGGAACGGTTATTATCCCTATTTTTACGTCGTGCTTTTTGCAGTATTCCTGCAATCGCTCTATCGGAAAAATCTTTTTGCCGGACTCAGTAAATCCGACTTTATCCGCGTCCGAATCGAACGCCGCGCTTATCTCGAGTCCGAATTTGCGAAATCCGCCGTAACCCAATATCGCTCTGCCGAGTTTTCCCGCGCCGACTAAAATCACGTGCGATCCGCAATCGCTTTCTATATAACTCTTTAAGTTGTTTTTTAATTCTTCTTTGTCGTAACCGACTTTCGGTCTGCCCTTGCCCGACAACGCGCCTAAATCCTTTCGAACCTGAACTTCGCCAAGTCCCAAGCCTTTAGCGATCTCCGCGGAAGAAACGTTTTGCGCTTCCGAAGGCAGCGAATTCAGATATTCGATATATAGCGGAACGCGTCCGAGCGTGGCTTTTTTCATCTCTGCGTTTTTCACTTCTGCCCCGCCTTATTATTACTCTCCCCGCATTTTATTTTCTCGGTATTGTATATATCGATACTACCAGTATCTATTTAACTTAAAAAATAAAACCCAAAAATGCGGGTACTTTTCGATCCGTATATATTGATTATACCAAACAAAGCCAAGTCCGTCAAGCGTTTGACGGACTTTTTGATGTTTTGACTGTATTTTTTCTTGATATTACGCCTTGTCGGAATTTCCCGAAGAAGCGGCGGCAGCGGCTTTTGCATCGATATCCGCTTGAAGGCGCGGCGGTACGGGTTTTAGCGGTATTTCCCCCGCCTTGTCGAGCGCGATTTTCGTCAAAAGCGGTCCTATAAGTTCATACACCAAAACTGCGAACAGAACGATATTTCTGATTAAAACGCCGACAGTTCCGCCGAGTTCCATTGCGGTAAGAGACATTCCGAGAGAAACGCCTGCTTGCGGCAACAACGTTATGCCGAGATACTTTTGAACGGTAGGTTCGCAGTGCATAAACTTAGAAGAAGCGTTCGCGCCGAGGATTTTACCTATCGAACGGACGAGTATAAACACCACGCCGACGAGGACTATTTGCCATTCGGTAAAGACTTTAAGTTCGAGTCCCGCGCCGCTGACGACGAAGAACGCAACCATAAGCGGCCCCGTCCAACGATCGACTCTTTCCATAAGTTCTTCGGAAAATTTGCAAAGGTTGCAAAAGAGCGTTCCCATCATCATACAAACGATAAGCGACGAAAACTCGATTTTAACTTCACCGATAGAAAACGAGAGTTTTGAAAGAGCAACGGCGAGCAATACGAAGCATACGGAAATACTTAAACGTTTGCTGCGCGAATGAAAATAGCGCTCTACGAAATGCAAACACACGCCGACGAGCGAACCTAAAAGCACGGAAGCGAAAATCTCGATCGTCGGATTTACGAGCAACGATACGACTCCGACCGCGCCGTGTCCGCTCTCTAACGCCTTCGACGCGCCGAAAGAAACGGCGAAAATCATAAGCCCGACGAAGTCGTCTAAGGCAACGACGGGCAAAAGCATACGCGTTACGGGACCGTCCGCTTTATATTGTTTAACAACCATAAGCGTTGCGGCGGGTGCGGTAGCCGCGGCTATCGCGCCGAGCGTAAACACGGCGGAAAGCGGAAGTTTATCGGGAATACAGAAATGCAATAAAAGTAAAGCAATATCTACGGCGACGGTTGCGGTAACCGCTTGAAACACGGCGACGACCACCGCTTTTTTCCCTATCTTTTTCAGTTCGGACAAGCGAAATTCGTTGCCCATCGCAAAAGCGATAAATCCGAGTGCGACGTCGGATATAATAGCGTAAGCCTCGACGTCCGCGGTTGACACGAAGCCCAAGCCTTTAACACCCAACAACCCCAAGCAGTACGGACCTATAAGTATCCCCGCGACGAGATACGCCGTAACGGCGGGCAAATTCCAAATTTTAGTAACGCGGGACATTAAAAGCCCCGCAAGCAGAGTTATAGATAACGCAAGTATCGTTTCCATTCGTTTTCTCCGTGCGCCGACTAGCGGCGCGAATAAATATTCTATACGTACCGATTAGAGATTTTAGCACGACGGCAAAATAAAGTCAACCGAAAACGCGTATATTAAAAAAATATATATTTTTTTGTTTTACACTCACCTTGCGGTACTTGCGTACGGCGTGTCGGCTATCGCAAGAAATTTTCCTTTTGCACGTCATTATGCCTCGTTTACGCGCCTTGCCCCTTATACGTCGGTTCGTTAGCAAGCCGTTTCAAAACGTGTTCGTAATTGCGTCTCGGTTATGCCTTATCAGCCTTTTAACACGCGAGATTCTTCGTCGTTATCGTCAGAGCGGGCAAAACTCAGAATGACCGTATTGACGGAAATTGAACGGTTTGTTAGAAGCAAGTGCTTCTCGTACTTTTTATAATTACGTTCTAACGAGATTTCCACGGTTTTTTTCAAAAAGCCTCGCAATGACGGGAAGGGTGCGATTGCCGCGCTTCTTTTCATTACGCTCGCAATGCCGCACCTTGCGGTGGGAGGGTACGCTGGCGCAAGTAAAAAGCGGTAGTAAAAAAGTGAGTAATATAATAAGAAAAGTATTATCAATCTTAAACCTTATTTTTTCACCAATCGCTTTTACGTAATACTTTAAACACCTTCGGCGGGGCGATACCTGCTATCGCCCCGCCGAGATATTATTCTTATTCTAAAACTTTCGCTTTGACTTTTGCGCCGTTCAGTCCGCAATATCCTCTATACACGAGAGAACCGCGACTCCGCAAATGCTTTCGAGTTCTTCTTTCATTCTCACGGTAGAATCGAGAGCCTTTATCAAAACCGACGCCGCGAACGACAAAACTAATCCCGCCGCGAAACCTATAAGCACGTATTTCCAGAACGAATTACTTTCTGACATTTCCGAACCGTTTTGCAAATCCTTTAAAACCACCACGTTGACGGGAAGTTTATTTGCTTCCGATATTACGGATTTTGCCGCGGAAACGTACGCTTTGAGTTTTAAATCAGAAACGTAGTCATCTAAACTTTTAGGATCGTACGTTCCGTTCGTGTCGGAATACGATATCTTAACTACGAGACTTTCTTCGTTATAAGAAAAGTTTAAGTTTTTAGCAGATATTCCGCCGTATGCTTTAATATAATCGGCCGTCTTTTCACTATTTCCCGTTTTTTCATTAAGCATGCCTTCGTACGTCTCGTTGGCAACTTTAACCGTTCCCGACGTATAGATAAGCGTTTTTATATCCGACATAAGTTTTTTGTTTAACGATACGTTGGGAGTTTCGACGCCTTCGTTGTTGGCTACGGTGATAATTACCATATACGTGTTTTGCGCGGTATATACCGTTTTAACCCGCAACGCCGTGTACGCCGCCGCAAGCGCGGTAAAAGCAAGCGTCGTTATCACGATAAAAAGTATAAATCTCTGAAATCCGCGCCAGAAAGATACGTTGTTTTGACTTTCGGCGGAAGTTGCGGTTACTTCGTTTTGCATAATCTTTTTCCTCCTTATTCCGCGTTTGCGATTTTAGACAAAAGGTGCACACCCGTTATTTTTTCGAGTTCCGCTTCGTCGTGCACTGTTTTATCCGTAACCCATAACAAGTAGACCGCGATGCACGCGAGACACACGCCGATAATTCCGGATATTATGAGAAGTTTTAACGTGGACGTATCCTTTTGCGGAGCAGTAATTCCGCTTTCGGATATTTCCGTAGTAATTCCGTCTACGATATTTTTTGCTTCTACGTTTATAGCGAGCGAATAAAGCCTTAACATAGGCGTTACGTCGTCGTACTCTTTACTCGTAACCGACAAAACGAAGTTCGCGATAGAGTCGGAAGTCGCGCTTTTTACGGAAACGTTATCTTTCGAAAAAACGGTTACCGCTATTTTCTCATTAGCGTCATACTTCTTATTTTCCGTTTTTATCTTGGATATAAAACCGTCGAGATCGCCGTTAGCGTATTCCGCGGATTTTAAGTATTCGTTAAAATAATAATTCGCGTTATCTATAACTTTGCCCGTCGTGCAAAACTCTTTCATAGTTTCGTAATAACTCAACATATTGCTTGCCTCGGCGGTAGTAACCTTGCTTGAACCGTCGACGGATACGTTATAAGTCAGCGTAGCCGTTGCGGTATACTTCGGCGAACGGATTTTCGCAAAAGCAAAACCCGCCACGCACGCCGCGACGATTATCGCAAGCATAACGACGAAATATCTTTTTATTAACGCAAATATATCTAAAATAGATATTCCCGCGTCCGTTTCGTTATAATTATCCACTTTTTAACTCTCCTTTTTTCGCCGCGGAATAACTCCCGCCCGCAAACGTTATATATATAATATAACAAATCCGATAAAAAATCAATGTTTTTCACGAATTTTTTATAATCATTTATTTCTTTATTATTTCTTTAACCGTAATTTTGCCTTTTTTAACCGTTATTTCTTTATCGCAAACGGAAAAAGCCGCTTTTTTATGCGATATTATTATCAAGGTTACGTCTTTAAGTTTTTTAAGATTGCATAAGAGGCGTTCTTCGGTTTCTTCGTCTAACGCCGAAGTCGCTTCGTCGAGCAACAAAACGTGCGCTCCGACGAGCATCGCGCGCGCTATCGCAACGCGTTGAATTTGCCCTTCCGATAAACCAGTTCCGTTTTCGCCGACTACCGTGTCGAGCCCGTTCGGCAATTCCGACACGAACGAGTCAGCGCAAGCAATCTCGAGCGCACGGTTTATTTCCTCCTCCGTCGCTTTATCGTTGACGAAAGTAACGTTATCTCTGAGCGTTCCCGAAAAAAGCATATTGCCTTGCGGAACGTAAGAATACAGAGGTCTGACGTCCGCGCCCGCGGCGATAGTCCTTTTTCCACAATCTATATATATCTTACCACCCGACGGTTCGTACACGCCGAGAAGCAATTTTAAAAGCGTACTCTTACCTATCCCCGACACACCCGTTATCACTACGAACTCGCCTTTATTTATATCGAGTTCCGCGTTTTCGAACACGGGCGTTCTGCCGTACGAAAAACAAAGGTCTCTCGCGCGTATCGCGGACATTCCCGAATACACTTCGTCCGCGTTTACGCTTTGCGCGCGCGGTTCGTTTTCTAAGTTTTCTATTTCGATAAGTCGTTCTGCCGACGCCACCATAGAGTAATACTTCGGAAACACCGAAGATAACGACGCAAACGGAACTTGCACGTTGTTTACGAGTTGAAGTATTGCGGAAAGAGAGCCGTAAGTAAACGCGGGATCGTTATAAATTTTAGCCGCGCCGTATATTAAAGCGAAAAGGTAACCCGCACTGAAAATAAAGTTATACACGGCGTTGCCCGTTACGGAATAATTCTTTCTGCGCATTTTGACTTTGAAGTTTTCGCGTTGCAATTCGTCGGACTTGTCGCAAATTTTACCGTTCACCGAAAACACCTTTACCGCGAGAACGTTCTCTATGCTCTCCTGCATAAACGAGCGGACTTTGCCATCCGTTTCCTGCGCGGTTTTATGCAAACTTTTAAGTTTACCGCGAAGCATCGCGATAGTTACGAACACCATCGCACCGCAAGCGGCGAACGCCGCCGCAAAAACCCAATCGAGCATAACGAGCGCGACGACCGCGCAAACCAACCTTACCACCGCCGCAACGACGGACGGAATTATACTCGTTACGCCTTCCGCAACGACGGACACGTCGCTCGATAATCTGTTCAACAATTCTCCGCTATGATAGAGCGTTATTTTATCGTAACGTTTATTCAACGTTTCCGAAAAAACGTGCGATTTATACGCCATTTCGAGTTTGCCGCGTATATGCTCGGTAAGCCCGTTGACGATTATTCTAAACAAAAACTGCAACGCCACGACGGACACGATAAAAATCGACCCACCGATTATTTCTTTTTTATTTCCGCCGACCGCCCCGTCTATAATCATTTTGACGGCGAACGCAAAAGCAACGGACAATACCGAAAAAAAGGCGTTAGCAAGTATAAGCAAAACCACGTTAAGGCGTTGCGATTTAGACCTTGCCGAAAGCCATTTCAGCGTATTCGTATTGTCTCTCTTTTGCTTTTTCATAATTAAATATTTATAGAGTTTTAATTTATAAACTTCGCGGAATAATCTATTTATTCGCAAATGGTTTTATCGACGGTGTACGTCGTTACGAGTTTGCTTAAATCTTCTTTCATCTTTTCGCCTTCGGTATACGCTTCGTCTACGAGATTTTTAACGTTATCGAAAAGCGCGGCTTCGTCGAACTTCAAGGGCTTTCCGACGGATATCATATCGTTCGCGGTTTTTTCTAAACCTTCCTCCGCCATAAGCCGTTCTTCGTAAAGTTTTTCGCCCGGTCTTAAACCGATCTCCTTTACGTCTATATCGGTGAACGGCTCGTACCCCGATAATTTAATCATATTGACTGCAAGATCGAAAATCTTAACGGGCTCGCCCATATCGAGAACGAAAATTTCTCCGCCTTTCGCATAGGCCCCCGCTTGCAAAACGAGACTTACCGCCTCTTGTATCGTCATAAAATAACGAACGATTCTCTTATCCGTTACGGTAACGGGACCGCCCTCGGCTATCTGTTTTTTAAAGAGCGGTACGACTGATCCGTTTGAACCCAAAACGTTGCCGAAACGGACGGCGACGTACTCGGTTTTATATTTTTTATCCATCGTCTGAATAATCATTTCGCACACACGTTTGGTCGCGCCCATTATATTAGTGGGATTTACCGCTTTATCCGTACTTATCAAAATAAAGCGTTGCGCGCCGTATCTGCCCGCCGCGTCCGCGACCTTAAACGTACCGCCGACGTTATTTTTAACCGCCTCGTTAGGACTCGTTTCCATAAGTGGAACGTGTTTATGCGCTGCCGCGTGGAATACTATTTGCGGACGGTATTTATCAAAAACGGTATCTATACGCTTTTCGTCTCTTACGGAACCGATTAAAGCGGTTAATTTCATTTCGGGATATTTGCGAACGAGTTCTTGTTGAATATCGTAAGCGTTATTTTCGTATACGTCGAAAATAATCAAGTGTTTCGGATTATGCGCGGCTATTTGACGACAAAGTTCGCTTCCGATAGATCCGCCGCCACCCGTTACGAGAACGGTTTTATTCTCTATATACCCCATTATTTCGTCGAGATCGACTTTAATAGAGTCTCTTCCGAGCAAATCGGTTATTTCGACGTTGCGCGCGTCGGACACGGTAACGTTACCTTTTACGAGTTGATACATTCCCGGTAAAAATTTAACCTTGCATTTAGTTTTTTGACATTCCGAAAGAATCCTCTTAAGCGAAGGCTTGTCCGCGGACGGCATCGCGACGATAATCTCTTCTATTCCGTACTTTTTCGACGTTTCGACGATATCGTTCGTTCCGCCGACAATTTTTACGCCGTGAATCATAAGCCCGCGTTTATTCACGTCGTCGTCTAACGCGCACACGGGGTACGCGCTTAATTTATCGGACGTCTGCAAATCTTTGATTATAAGCGATCCGGCGTCTCCCGCGCCGACGATCATAACTTTCAGCCCGTGTTTTCTGTCGGTGTTGCGTTTAGACGCGCTCTCCATAAAAACGAATACTCTATACGAGACGCGACTCACGCCGAGACAAATAATATAAAACAGAGAAGATATAATAAACCATTCTATCGTAAGTTCGGATAAGAACGCCGCCGCTAAACCAAAGTAAACGGATTCCGCAACGCCCGCCACGATAACCTTTACGGCGTCGTTTATGTCGATATATCTTAATATTTTAGAATAAAGACCGAAAACGGCGTTTAGTACGCAGGCAAGAAAAAACGCTCCGATAAAAAAGGACAGTCCTTCTTTCATAGCTGCGGAAAAATCCGCTCCCGCTAACGCCATACCCAACACCCACGCAAGTGCGACCGAAATAATGTCTAACGCGACGTATAACGCAGTCTTTGCTATTTTATTGTAGTTGATTTGTTTTTCCATAGTAACACACATTCTCCTTTCGTATTATAATTAAACGCCGATTATTTGCAAATAAGGTTGATAGCGGCGGTGATGCCTTTTTCGTCGAGAGAGTTTTCTTCCCTCTGCCTTTTAACTGAACCGTGAGTGATAAATCCGTCTTTTACGCCGAGCGACGCGACTCGCGGGGCGTTCTCTCCGTATTTATGCGACAAAGCGCGCCTTACCATATCGCCGAACCCGCCTATCGTCGCGTTTTCTTCGAGCGTTATTATCGGCGAATTTTTAATTTCGTCCAGCATATCGTAATCAATCGGCTTAACCGTACGCGCCGACACGACTCCGACGCCGACGTTTTTTTCCGCGTATCTTTCCGCAAGCGCGAGCATATCAGGCCCCACCGCGACGAGCGTTACGGTATTTCCGTCTTTTACGCGTTCCCACAAGGTTTTTTCAAACGGCGCGACGAATCTCTCCCTTTCTCCACAACTCTTAGGATAACGGATTGCGACGGGCGAATTTAACGTCAAAGCGTATTTAAGCGCGGCTTTAAGATCGTTAATGCAAGACGGCGCAAGAATAGTCATATTCGGCAAGTGCGACAAATAAGACAAATCGAAAACGCCTTGATGCGTTTTACCGTCCGATCCGACGAGTCCCGCTCTGTCCAAACAAAAGACGACGGGCAAATTTTGAATACACACGTCGTGCAATATTTCGTCGTACGCGCGTTGCAAAAACGTCGAGTACATCGCGACGACGGGTTTAAGGCCTCCAGCCGCCATACCCGCGGCGTAAGTTACCGCGTACTCTTCGGCAATACCGACGTCGGTAAAATTATCCGGATGAGCCTTTTCTACCGCGGCGAGCCCCGTACCGTCTTTCATGCCCGCGGTAAGCGTCATTATTCTGCCGTCCTCTTCGATAAGTTCGTTAAGCGTTTCACCGAGCGCGACGGAAAAACTTCCGCTGCCGCAAGACAAACTTTTGCCCACGCCGTGATACAAATCCGAACGCTCTTCGGCGCGTTTAACACCTTTGCCTTTAACCGTCCTTATATGCAAAAATACGGCGTTATCGTTCGCAACGAGTTTAACGCCTTCCATAATCTGAGACATACCTTTAAGATCGTTTCCGTCGACCACGCCGACGTACTTAAACCCGAAAGATTCGAGGACGTTGACTTTGTTAAATATCCTTTTAATGAAGTTGCGTATTTTCCTCAAAAATCGCGTAACGAAAGACTTTTCGCCGAACACTTTTTTTATGGCGTTCTTGCTCTTTACGTAACCTTTTTTCGTGGAACGCTTGGATATAAAAGTATATATTCCGTTCTTATTTTTATTTATCGACATTCCGTTATCGTTTAATATAACGATATATTTTTTAGGTTTTTTTTGAGAAGCGGTAAGCGCTTCAAGATTAAGCCCGTTGACGAACGCGCCGTCTCCCACGACGTTGACGACGTAATAATCTTCGCCCTTTTTATCCCTTGCTGTGCAAAGACCTAACCCCGCGGCGATGGAAGTGCCCGCGTGTCCCGCGCCGAACGCGTCGTATTCGCTTTCGCTTCTGTCTGGAAAGCCGGATAGTCCGCCGTCCGTTCTTATGGTATCGAATTTATCCTTTCTTCCCGATAAAATCTTATGCGCGTAACATTGATGACCTACGTCGAACACGAGTTTATCTTTCGGAAAATCGAACGTCGAATAAAGCGCGAGAGTCGTTTCGACGATGCCGAGATTAGCGGACAAATGCCCGCCGTTTTCACTGCACGCCGTAAAAATTTTATCTCTTATTTCTTCCGCTAGTTCCGTTTTTTCGGAAAGAGTCAGTTTTTTTAAGTCGGAAGAATTATTTATTTCGTCTAAAACGTCCATATTATTTAGTATATTTTACAACAAAACCGCGCGTTTGTCAACCCTATTACGCAGATTTGCCCGAATATATCCCCTTGCAACCCCAAAACGGACGATTAACGGCGGCGGGGCGATAATTTTTATCGCCCCGCCGCCGAAGTTCCGTAATTTAATTTACGATATTATTTAATTCTCTTTAAGATTTTAATCGCGCCCGTCAAGCCGCATTTCTTGTCAAGAATTTTTATAAAATAAAAATCAAAGTCCGAGTTTTTCCGCGGATATTTCTTTCATTTTATATTTTAATATCTTGCCCGCCGCGTTCATCGGGAAATTGTCGACAAACATAAAATATCTGGGTACTTTATGCGACGCGATATGCGCTTTTCCGAACTCGCGCATTTCGTTCTCGTCCGCACTTTCGCCGTCGTTGAATATTATCCAAGCGCACGCTTCTTCGCCGTATTTTTTGTCGGGTACGCCGACGACTTGCACGTCTTTAATCTTCGGGTGCGTCAGATAAAACTCCTCTATCTCGCGCGGATAAATGTTTTCGCCGCCTCGTATTATCATATCTTTAAGTCTGCCCGTAACCTTATAATACCCGTCGTGAGTGCGCATACATATATCGCCGGAATGCAACCATCCGTCTTTATCTATCGCTTTCGCCGTTGCGTCGGGCATTTTATAGTAGCCCTTCATTATATTAAACCCGCGCGCGACGAATTCTCCGCTTTCGCCGTCGGGAAGGTCTTTTCCCGTTTCGGGGTCTATTATTTTACATTCGACGTTGGGGAACGCCGTTCCGACGGTTTCGACGCGGTGATCCTCGTCCTCGTTAACTTCGCCCATCGTACACCCCGGTGAAGCCTCGGTTTGTCCGTAAACGCTTATTATTTCTTTCATATTCATTTCGCGGGCGGCTTTTCTCATCAAGTCCGCGGGACAATTAGAGCCCGCCATTATGCCCGTACGTATATGCGAAAAGTCGGTTTTAGCAAAATCTTCGTGCGCGAACATCGCGATAAACATCGTGGGAACGCCGTTAAAGCACGTGATTTTTTCTTGCGTTACGCAAGCGAGCGAGGACTTTGGCGAAAAGTACGGTAACGGACAAAGCGTTCCGCCGTGCGTCATAATGGAAGTCATCGTCAAAACCATCCCGAAACAGTGGAACATAGGAACTTGAACCATCATTCTGTCCGCAGTCGATAAATCCATTCTATCGCCTATCGTCTTGCCGTTGTTTATAATATTGGAATGGGTAAGCATTACGCCTTTCGGGAAGCCCGTCGTACCCGACGTATACTGCATATTCGCAACGTCGCTCGGCGAAATTGCAGCCGCGCGGCGACGAACTTCTTCGGGAGATACGGTAACGGAAAGTTGTTGCATCTCTTCGAAAGTATACGCGCCGTCCATATTAAAGCCGACGGTTATAACGTTGCGCAAGAACGGAAGTTTTTCCGAAAAGAGCGGCTCGCCCTTTTTAAGCGTTTTGAGTTCGGGACAAAGTTCTTCTATAATACCTTTATAATCGGAGTCCTTGCAACTCTCTATCATAACGAGGGTGTGCGTATCCGACTGTCTCAAGAGGTATTCCGCTTCTTGAATTTTGTAAGCGGTATTTACGGTAACGAGAACCGCACCGATTTTCACCGTCGCCCAAAAGGTTAAAAACCATTCGGGAACGTTGGTCGCCCATACGGCGACGTGATAGCCGGGTTTAACGCCCAACGCAATGAGCGAAGCGGCAACTCTGTCCACGTCTTTTTTAAATTGCGAATACGTACGGGTATAGTCGAGCGTGGTGTACTTAAACGCGTACTGATCGGGATATTTTTCCGCCATCGCGTCGAGGACTTGCGGAAAGGTTTTATCCAAAAGTTCGTACTTTTTCCACGGGAACGTACCCGTTCCCGCGCGGTTGTAATACACTTCCGTAACTTTGCCGCGCGATATAGTCGCGCCGAATTTTTCCGCAAAATAAGTAAGCGCGACGTCCGCGTCGGTTATTCCGCAGTCTTGATCTTGCGATACGTAACCCTCGTAATTTAACGAATAAAGCGCGTCGGTAAACGTTTTAACGGGTAACTCGCCTTCGCCGAGAAGCACGTTTTCGCCGTCTTTTTTATCGCCTATTCTGACGTATCTTATATACGCGCCGAGGTTGGTTATCGTTTGTTCCGCGGTTTCGTGCTCGTCGAAGTAGGTGTTTTTAACGTTCCAGCACGCGCCGACCGCGCCGCTCTTAAAAAGTCTGAAGAGTTCCACGGCGTTTTTCGTATCGGCGAGAATCCCGCTCGTTTCGAAAAGAATTTCAACGCCCGCTTTTTCCGCGGCTTTAACGGCGTTTTCGAGAAGTTGCGCCGTTCCCTCTACTCCCGCTTTGGCAGAAGCCTTAACGATTACCTTTTCTATACCCGCGTCCGCCGCGGTTTTAACGTATTTTTCTATCGTTTCCGCGTCCGTCGCCGTTTCACATTCCTCGGGGTAAGTGAGCGCGGATACGTTGATTTTTCTGTTTAACAGTTTACGTCTCGAATCTGCAGTTGCGGCGGGATTTAAGATACTGTCCGCGTGATCCGCGCGTTCCGCCGACGCGTCGTATATTTCAAACGCGGAGTACCCGTAAGTTTCCGCTATTCTGCACAGTTCCAAAAAGGAAGCCGCCGAGACGAATTGTGTCGAAAATGCAAGTTTCATCTTATTTAGCCTCGTAAATTATTTTGTTGAGCGCGTTGAGATACGCCCTAACCGACGCGCCGACGATATCCGTCGAAACGCCGTTGCCCGAATACAGTCTGCCCTTGTGTCTCAACTTAACGAGCGCGTGTCCGACGGACTCTCTGCCCTCCGTTACCGTTTGAATTTGGAAGTCGTCGAGTTCGTAGTGGTGTCCGATAATTTGTTCGATAACCTTGAACGCCGCGTCGATAGGACCGTCGCCCGCCGCAACGCCCGCAAGTTTGCCGTTAGCGCAAGATAACGTGATTTGTGCGGTAGCGTTGATTATGTTTCCGCAGTTTACGACGTAACTGTCGAGGTGATAGGTAGACGGGGTTTGCATAGCCGAAGTCGCGATAAGCGCTTCGAGTTCGCGCGATTCGATAACGCTCTTGCGGTTTAATATTCTGCGCGTTTCTTCGTAAACCTTGCCCGCGTCGGAATCGGTAATTTCGTAACCGAGGGTTTTAACCGCCGCGGCGACGTCCGACAACGTGCTTTCTTCTGTAATTCTGATTTTGACGCCTTGACCGCCGTCCTTGTTCGTCGCTTTAACCTTTTTAACGACGTTTTCCGTGTCGCGATGTATGGCGGTGTGATCGATTTTAGCCGTAACGCCTATATCCTCGCCCTTCGCCGCGATAAAGTCTGCGAACGCAACCGTGTTTACGTAATCTGCCCCGCCTATCGCGGAGGTAACGACTCCGCTCGCGCCCGCCTTAATCGCCGCCGCGGCAACCGCTATGCCTACGCCGATTTTATCCGACGCTTTCACGTTGACGGGAACGCCGACTTCTTCGACGATAACGCGAACGGTTTTCTCCGCGTCCTCGGGAAGCCAAACCGCAGCGTCGTCGCAAACGGTAACGGACGTCGCACCCGCTTCCGCCGCGGTTTTAAGTGCGGAGATAAGAAATTCCGTATCCGCTCTCGACGCGTCAGTCGCAACGTATTCGACGTTTTCGGTTAAGGTTTTCAAGAACGCGACGCGTTCTTTAATCACGCCGAGCATTGCGGGCGCTTTCTTGTGGTAGGTGTATTCCATTTGAACGGTGGAAACGGGTAAAATCACTTGTAAACAAAAATCTTTAGCCGTCTTAACCGCGTTAAACGCCGCGACCGCCGAGTCGTCGGAAACGCCCGCGTCAATCTTAACGCGCATACCGTCCACCGCGGAACAAACGGTTTTGTAAACGATAGCGTCCTCGCTTGCCTTTTTAAGAGCGGGAAGTTCTAAGGCGTCCGCGTTAACGCCCGATAGATATTTAGCGGTATTCAGTTTTTCTCTGAACGTGTAAAAATTAGTCGAGTTTGCCGCCGCAATTTTTAATGCCGCGTCCGAAATAGTAATGCGCTTCATAATAAATCTCCTATAAAAAAATTAACCCGCAGAAACAAAAGTTTCCGCGGGATGATTAAACGAATTTAACCACGGTACCACCCGTCATTGCCGAAAAAGATTCGACCGCTTAAAGAACTCCATCAAGTTCCGGATCTGTTACGGGATCACCCGTGCGACCATACTCGTTACCTTTCAAATCGCCTGCTCCGATACGAGACAACCACAAATCAAGCCCCACGCCTTGCACCGACCGACGTTTCTCTGAACGGCTTTACCGCTTGCGGTTTAATACCATCACTGCATTTTAATTGATTTTAGCATAACGAAAAAAACTTGTCAAGCGTTTTTCAGTCGTTTTCGGCAATTTTTTGCATTTGGTTTTTTCACGCCTTGCGATTGACATAAAACGCTTATAATTACCGTCCTCGTCTTACTTGCGAACAACTATGACGTATCGAGTAATGCACGACGACTTGTCAAATAACATTATATAATATTTTTTATTTTTCGCCGCGGCGGAATAATTTTTTATTTTATGCGGTATAAACCGCCGCGGTATGGGTTATCATTAAAGCGCACAACCGTTATTTATTAACGCGTTTCCCGTCCCTTGCATACACTGATAACGGGAACTACTTACGCGTCGGAGACTTACTATGATTAAAAGAGGAGAATTATATTACGCAGATTTAAGCCCCGTCGTCGGGAGCGAACAAGGCGGCGTTCGCCCTATTCTCGTCGTGCAAAACGACACGGGCAACAAATACAGTCCCACCATTATCGCCGCGGCGGTTACGAGCAAACTCTCTAAGGCAAAACTTCCCACACACATCGAAATAAGCGCGAACGAATTCGGGCTCGTCAAAGACTCCGTTATTCTTTTAGAACAAATTCGTACCCTCGACAAACGCAGACTGAAAGAACGCATCGGCGAACTGTCCGCGCCCGCGATGAAAAAAGTCAACGTGGCTCTCTTAATAAGCCTCGGCTTTAACGAGACTAACTCCGCGGCGACGTAATCTTCCGCGATTAAATGAACTTCACCGTTTCGTCAAACGGTTTTCTCGTTTTCTCTCTGAGCGGTTGATTGCCGTAACCTACGGATATTACGAGATTGCACTCTTCGCCCTCTTTTAACTCTAACGCTTTGCGTATCTTTTCTTGGTTAATCCAACCGATAACGCACGTATCGAGACCTTTTGCTTTCGCGGCGAGAGTGATATACGCGACGAGTTCGCCGATATCGTACTTAACGAATTTATCGCTCGGAATCTTCGCAGCTATTCCCGCTTTCAATACCGCCGACGTCTCGATTATCGCGATCATCGCGCCCGCGTCGGACGTAAATTTATTAAACCCGTTTTCCTGCAACGCCTCCGCCACTTCGTTAAACTTCTCTTCGCTCGCGGCGACGTAAACTCGCCACGGCTGACTGTTACACGCCGACGGCGACAATACCGCGGTTTTAAGAATTTCCGTTATATCCTCTTGCGGAACGGCTTTCTTCTCGTAACCCCTGCACGCCTGTCTTTTTAAGGCGAGCGAATTAAAATCTTTCAAATCCATAACGCACCTCTAAAACTGTTCTACGGCATAATTATATCGCGGCGCGGCGCAATTGTCAACTATCTCGCAAAAGATAACGCATTTTCTTTATTATACCGCTCCACCGCTTTAAGGTATTTTTCAGACAGTTCGAGCGTGTATCTCTGTTTTTCTTCGTACGACAACGATGCAAACAACTCTTTATCCGTCAGTCTGCCTATCGCGTCGGATATTTCGCCCTCGTCGTCCAAAATCTTCTTTACTTTTAAGTAAAACTCTTCGTCTGCGTTTTTAACGCGCTTTATATCGTCAGACACTTTCGTAACGTAATAATCTTTGACTTTAGACTGCGACACGCCCGCCTCTTTCGCCATAACGAGTTCGCGTTCTAACCGCTCGTTGTAGTCGCGCCAAAACCCGCTCTTTAACCGCTTTTTCGCTTCTTTGCAATACTGTTTGAAACTTTTTAGTTCTTCCATAAATAATCCCCCTTAATTTCGACGTTAATCGACAAATTCCGACAAATATAAGAAAACCTACCGAACGTTATCTTCGGTAGGTAAATCTTTCTTTTTATTAGCCTTTAATGCTTCTTTTTCTCGCCGCTTCGGACTTCTTTTTGCGCTTCAAGGAAGGGCTTTCGTAAAATTCTTTTTTACGGAGATCGCCGATAATTCCGTCGCGAGAGCATTTTCTCTTAAAACGACGCAACGCGCTGTCGAGATTTTCGTTTTCACCGACTTTTACTGTACTCATTTTTCACACTTCCTTTGCCCTACGGCGTTTATTATTCGCTTTTCTTTCGCGAACCTTATAGAGTATACCCCAAATAAACCTTTTTGTCAACGGAATTGCCGTCGATTTTACAAAAAAAATTAAGGTAAAAGCATTTTTTATTGCGACTTAAAAATACGGCCTTATAAAAGGTTAAGTTTACTTGTCGTCTTCGTCGGCGTCGAGAACCGCCGCTATCGCGATGTCTATTTCATCGGCGTTGCAACCCGTCTCTCTGTTTCTGAAGCACAAGAGATAAACGAATATAACCGCTAAGAAAAGCGCGTACGCGGTAATGACTATTCCGAGCCCGCCCGAACTGAACGAACCTTCGGGAAATATTACCTCTTTAACGCCGAATATTTCGACGACTAATATTAAAATCGGAGTTACGTACTTCACCATAACGACGAAAATCTTTCCGAACCAACCGAGATTCAAACCGTCGTCTTTAAGCGTTCTAAACGTATCCATCGGATTGGCGGTAATTTTTTTATCCACGAACCAACCGAGTGCGATACAAGAGCCCAACGCGCAAACGGGCATAAGTACGGTATTCGTTACGAGGTCGATAAAGTCGAGCCAGTTTTGTCCGCAAATCTTCATTGCGTCCTTCCCCGTCAACGTATAGCCCAAAGATATGCTTATCGGGATAGAAAGCGCGAAGCATATCGCGGAAACGGTGAGAATCGCCTTTTTTCTATGCACTCTGAATTTTTGAATTACGAATTGCGTTACCACTTCTAAAAGCGAGATAACCGAAGTAAGCGCGGCTATAACGACCATTCCGAAGAAGAGGAAAGATATTATATGTCCGAACGCGCCCAAACTGTCGAAAACGAGCGGCAAAGACGAGAACATAAGCATCATACCTTTCGTCGAAAGATTCGCGCTGGGATTAATCTCTTTATAGTGGTATATCGCGGGGAAAATCGCAAGTCCCGCGAGCAACGCCACGAGCGTATCAAAGATACAAATCATCACTACCGATTGACCGACTTTAATTTCTTTGCCCGCGTACGAGCCGTAAGAAACCATAATTCCCATACCGAGCGAAAGCGAAAAGAACGCTTGACTCATTGCGGCGAGAATCCCCTTAAAACCCAAACTCGTAAAGTCGGGTTTAAGGTAATACGCAAGCCCCTTGGACACGCCTTCACCGAGGCACAAGCAATAGACAACGACGGCAACGAGAAGAATAAAGAGCGCGGGCATAAGCACCTTGCTCGCCTTTTCGATTCCGCCCTTAACGCCTGCCATAACGACGACGAGCGCGAGAACGATAAATATCGCGGTATACATAATAACTTCGCCGATATTGCCGGCAAAAGAAGCAAGCACTTCGGAATTGTTATTGAACGAGTTCATGGTATACTTTACGGTATATCCGCCGAGAATGGAATAATAACTCGTGATAAAAAGCGGAATAACGATTGCGAACAATCCGAGCCAACCCAAACTTTTGTTAGCCTTTTTATACGCCGTAACGGGGTTCGCCTGAGCGCGTTTGCCGAGATACATTTCCGCAGTCATAACTATCGTGCCGATAACTATAACGCTTAAAACGTAGACGAATACGAACGCCGCGCCACCGTTCATGCTCGTCTTGTACGGAAAACTCCACAAGTTTCCAAGTCCTACCGCCGAGCCCGCCGCGGCAAGAATAAAACCTATTCCGCTGGCAAAGCCGTTTCTCTTTTTTGTGTTTTGCATAAACAACCTCTTTAATTAAAGATAATTATTATTTTACACTTTTACACGATATATGTCAATTATTTTAAGGTAAAAAGCGTTTTTTTAACGAATACATAGACTCTTTATGAATTTTTCACAATTTTTATAAACACGGTGCGTGGTTTTGTCAACCTTTTTTAGATATATTTTTATTTTTAGGCGATTTTTTATTGATTTTCTCGACAAATACGGTTATAATAATATTTAACGATTATTTTTACGGAGTCGCACGATGTTAGACTTAAAAAGAATACAAGAAAACAAAGAACGTATTAAAGAACTACTTTCGAGAAAAGGTTACGATGCGGACTTCGACACGCTCCTTTCTCTCGACGAAAAAAGAAGAAAAGCCATTTCCGACGCGGAAGTATTAAAAGCGGAGCGCAATAAGGTTTCCGCCGAAATTCCCAAACTTAAAAAAGAAGGCAAACCCGTCGACGATATCTTTGCCGAAATGAGAACGCTCGGCGACAAGATCGCCGCCGCGGACGCGGAAGCGAAAAACCTCGAACAACAAGTTTTCAATATGCTTTGCGTTATGCCGAATATCCCCGACGAAGATTTAAAGAGCGGCGAAAAGGAAAACAACGAAGTTATTAAGGTCGTCGGCGAAAAACCCGCGTTCGACTTCACCCCGCAAAATCACGTCGATATTTGTACCAAACTCAATATGATAGATTACCAACGCGGCGTTAAACTTTCGGGCGGAGGATTCTGGGTTTATCGCGGAGAGGGCGCAAGACTCGAATGGGCGCTTTTAAACTTCTTTATTTCGGAACACTTAAAAGACGGATACGAATTTATTCTTCCCCCGCTTCAACTCGGATATAACTGCGGTTTCGGCGCGGGACAATTCCCCAAATTTTCCGACGAGGTTTATTGGCTCGACGTGGACGAGGACAGAAAGAAAAACCGCTTTATGCTCCCCACCGCGGAAACGGCTCTCGTCAATCTCTACGCAGGCGAGATAATCGACCGCGAAAAATTGCCGATGAAATTCTTCGCGTATACACCGTGTTTCAGAAAAGAAGCGGGTTCTTACCGTGCGGAAGAACGCGGAATGATTCGCGGACATCAATTCAATAAAGTCGAAATGGTTCAGTACACCACGCAAGAAGGTAGCGACGCGGCTTTCGAAGAACTCGTAAACAAAGCGGCTTCTTTAATGGAAAAGTTAGGACTTCATTTCCGCATAAGCAAACTCGCGGCGGGCGACTGCTCCGCTTCTATGGCAAGAACGTACGATATAGAAGTATGGATTCCGTCTATGGGTATTTATAAAGAAGTAAGTTCCGTTTCCAACGCGAGAGATTACCAAGCGAGAAGAAATAACACGAAGTACCGCGACGAAAACGGCAAAACCCGTTTCGCGCATACGCTTAACGGTTCGGGACTCGCAACTTCGAGAGTATTCCCCGCGCTCGTCGAACAGTTCCAAAACGCCGACGGCAGCGTAACCGTTCCCGAAGTATTAAGACCGTTTATGGGCGGACAAGAAAAAATCACGTTATAAAAACTGCAATAAAACGCATCGGCGAAGCCTTTTCCTTTTAGAAAGACTTCGCCGATTTTTTAAGTAAAAAATAGTTAGTAAAAGCAAATAAGTTTGGTTAAAATCAAAAGAACGTTATAATTACATTCCCCAAACAAACCAAGTAAAGAGATAACCGCCGAGAACCGCAAATAACGTAAAGGGAATTCCTATTTTAAAGAAGTCGGTATTTTTAACCTTATACCCCTCTTTTTGCAGTATACCTATGCCGACGACGTTCGCGGACGCGCCGACGGGCGTTAAATTTCCGCCGAGCGTTGCGCCGCACAAAAGACCGAAATACAAGAGATACGGAGACACGCCCGTAAGCCCCGCGGCAAGACCTTCTATTACGGGAAGCATCGTCGCGACGTACGGAATGTTATCTATTACCGCCGACAACAACACCGACGCGAAAACTATTAACGTATAAAGCAAGAACACGTTATTCGCCCCCACTTTCACGAACATATTACTTATATCCGCTATAATGCCGACCTCTTCGACCGCGGCGATAACGATAAACAAGAACACTAAAAACAAAATCGTCATATAGTCGACCGATTCTTTTAAGACGCTTAACGTTTGTTTTTTGTATTTAACCGCGTACCAAACCAAGCCGACGGCGGCGATAACAACGCAGGTTATGCCGTTAGTGAGATCTATTTTATTAGGTATAAACGAAAAGACTATCAAAAGCGCGATATTCAATAAGAGCAACACAGTCGGAAACACGGATTTAACTTGCACATTTTCGCTCTCGAAGCACATTCTCTTATTGCTCTTTCTGAAAATAAAGAACAGAACGGGCACGGTAACGAGCGCGCCGATTTCCACCGCCCAGAATATGGACGGTTTTCCGTTTAAGAAAAAGAAGTCGAAAAAACTCATTCCCGCGTAGCCGCCGAGCATTATCGAAGTCGTATCCCCTACTAACGTCGCCGCGCCTTGAAGATTAGACGAAACGGCTATCGCGATTATAACGGGAATCGGCGAAACGTCGACTTTTTTCGCGACGGCAAGACCTATCGGCGCGAGCATTAAGACTGTTGCGACGTTATCTATAAACGCGGATACGATTCCGCTTAACGCCGCTAAAACAACGAGCGCAAGCATAGCGTTAGGGATTTTGCTTATCAGTCCGTCGGCAAGTTTATTAGGCATACCCGAATCGGAAAATAACCCGACGGTAACCATAATTCCCAAAAGCATCAATACGACGTTAAAGTCCACGGCGAAAAACAATTCGCCTACTCCTAATATTTTTGCGATTAAACAACCGCCGCCGCACAATATAGCCGCGCCACCCGTTACGAAGGTTTTATACTTCGGCAAAGCGACTATTAAAACATACATAAGTATAAATACGCAAAGTACGAAAATTTTCATATAAGCATCTCCGTTATTTTATCTTAAAAATCAAAAGACTCCCGCCGAGTACACGGCGAAAGTCTCGTTATAACCGTAAAAACGATTCCGCGTTACCGAGACGCAATATGCGCCCGTATTGACGATAACGCGCGCGTAAAACGCGCTAACTACTCCCTTTCGAAAGCAATTATTATTTATGTTTATTAGCCTCTTATGCCGAGCGTTTCGTACGTAGCGTTAAGAGAAGCGACTTTCTCGTCTAAAACGGCTTTTTCTTCCGCCGTAACGGGAAGTTCGACGATCTTTTCAAGTCCCGAACCGCCGACTATGCAGGGAACGCCCATACAGAGATCGTTCGCGCCGTATTCGCCGTGCAAAACGGTGGACAACGGAAGCAACGTGTGCGTATCGGAAAGCAACGCTTTAACGAGTTGGCAAACGGAAGAAGCGATAGCGTAGAACGTTGCGCCTTTCGCTTTAATGACTTGCGCGCCGGAAGCAACCATTTCGGAATAGAGGTTAGCGAGTTCTTCGTCGATTTTCTCTTCCGAAACGCCCATAAATTTCTTGCAGTATTCTTTAACGGGATAACCCGAAACGGTGCAAAGGCTGTAAGGAGCCATACAAGCGTCGCCGTGTTCGCCGATAACGAATGCGTTTACGTTATGCGCGTCAACCTTGCAGTAATCCGCAACGAATTTAACGAGTCTGTTAGAGTCTAAAAGCGTACCCGTGCCGATAACCTGATTAGCGGAAAGGTTAGTGCATTTGAGCGTAGCGTAAGTCAAAACGTCAACGGGGTTGCTTACGATGACGTAAAGCGCGTCGGGAGCGATTTTCGCAACGTCCGGCATAACGCTTTGTAAAATTCCGACGTTGATTTTAGCGAGATCGAGTCTCGATTGACCGGGCTTTCTGCCTACGCCGAAAGTAACTATAACTATATCAGAACCCGCAACGTCCGCGTATTCGCCGCTCCAAACCTTAACGGAAGGAGTGCACGCCGCGCATTGCGAAAGATCTAACGCCTCGCCCGCCGCTTTCTCTTTATTGATATCTACTAAAAGTATCTCCGAGCATATACCCGAATGAGTAAGCGTGTACGCGATCGTCGCGCCGACGTTACCCGTGCCGAGTATAGAAATTTTTCTTCTTTTCTGTACCATATTGCCGATTCTCTCCTATTATAAAAATCATTACTCTTATAATACCCCAATTTGATTTTTTTTGCAAACGTTTTAACGCGGTTTATTAAATTTTTTTATTATTATTTTTTACGAGGTTTAACGCGGTGTAATAAATATCCCCCGCGCCGACGAACAAAATCTTACCCGAACGTCGGTTTTTTACCGCTTCGCGCAATATATCTTCTATATTTTCGTCGCCGACGTAATAGGTTTTCCCTTTTTCCGTTCTTTCTCTGTCAAGCGCGCGATATAACGTTTCCGCCGAGCCGCCGTCGTCGTACGCTTCCCTCGCGGCGTAAGTTTTGCATATTATAACGCGCGACGGAATTTTTAACGCCTCGACGAACTCGTTTAACAAATACTTCGTGCGCGAATAAGTGTGCGGCTCGAATACCGCCGTAATATCTTCGTTTTTATAAGCATCAAACAACGCGCGTATCTCCGTCGGATGGTGCGCGTAATCCGCGTAACAAGGAAGTCCCGAAAACTCGCCGATAAACTCGTTTCTGCGCTTAACGCCCGAAAACTTTTCGAGCGAGGTTTTCGCCGTCGCGAACGGCACTCCGACGTTTTCCGCGACGGACAAAGCGGCAAGCGCGTCGTACACGTAGTGAACGCCGCGAAGTTTAAGTCGCACACGCCCCCTTTTCATTCCGTGAACGTAAAAATCAAAGGAATAGCACCCGCTTTTCTCTTCGAGTCTTTTAGCAACGTAATCGGCGGGAGACTTTATCGCGAAAGTTACGGTGGACGCGTTGAAAAGCCCGCGCGATTTTTCGTCGTCCGCGTTGACCACGGCGAGCGCGTTTCTCATAAATTGAGAAAAAGTCTCTATCTCGTCGCGTTCCCCGTTAAAGCTGTCTCGATGGTCGTCGTCGATATTTAATATCACCGCGATATACGGTTTTAAGTCGAGCAAGTTCTTTTTATACTCGCACGCCTCGGCGACGACGTACTCGCTCGCGCCGATTTTAAGGTTACCGAACGACGGATATTCACCGCCGATAAAAGCCGTCGGATCTTTTCCTGCGGCGGCAAGTATTTCCGTTATCATAGCGGAAGTCGTAGTTTTTCCGTGACACCCCGCGACTGCTATCGACTTTGCGTATTTTGCGATTATCGCACCGAGAAGTTCGCTACGCTTTAAAATCGGAATGCCGTTTTGCTTAGCCGCGACGAGTTCCGCGTTTTTATCTGAGATTGCGGAAGTATACACGAGCAAATCCGCGTTCTTTACGTTTTTCGCGGAATGTCCGCGGTATATTTTCGCGCCGAGTTTGATTAGTTCTTCGGTGAACGAAGAGTGCTTTTTATCGCTTCCGCTAACCGCAAAACCTTTTTTTAAGCAAAATTTTGCGAGCGCGCTCATCGAAACGCCTCCTATTCCCGTAAAATGAACGAACTTTATATCAGACAAATTAAATTTTTCCATACCGTATTATATGCCGCCGATCGCGGTTTTAATCGACTTAAAAGCGAATTTACCGAGAGAATAGCCGTAAAACGACTTAAATACGCAAAAAAATTGAAAAAATAATAAAAAATTTCAAAAAATCATTGAAATATTACGCAATATGTGATAAAATAATTATAATAATGATAAGGAAGGTAACTTAATATGACTATTACAGACGTAAGAGTCCGCTTAGTAAAAAGGGACGACGGCAAACTTAAAGCCGTTGCGTCCGTAACTTTCGACGATTGCTTCGTCATTCACGACATCAAAGTCATTCAATCGTCCGACGAATGTTTCGTCGCCATGCCGAGCAGAAAAACGCCCGACGGCGAGTACAAGGACATTGCCCACCCCATTAAAACGGAAATGAGAGAAAGTTTAATCGACGCCGTCTTGACGGAATATAAAGCGACGTTAAACGCTTCCGCTCAAGAATAATTTTTCTCACGCGGCTTTCCCCGATTTTTAAAACAATCACTATACTTTCGCTTGAACGTTGTCCTTTTAGAACAACCTATTTCCTTTTACCCTTAAAAAGCGTTTAAGACGTTCGTGTTTTTTCCGAACGTCTTTTCCGTTACCATTTTCTATTTGACTATTAACGCGCTTTTATTAAAATATCGTGTAAACTCGCAAATTTAATGCGTCAACTACGGTTGACGCATCGTATGTTTTAGATTTTTAATCGATATTTATTAAAATCACACTCCGCTATACGCCGAAAATCCACCGTCTACGGGGATAACCGTTCCCGTTACGAAACCGCTCGCCTCATCGTCCGAGAGCCACAAAAGCGCGCCTATCAAATCGCTTATTTCGCCGAATTTTTTCATAGGCGTAGCCGCCAAAATTTTGCCCGTTCTGGGAGTAGGCGTTCCGTCTTCGTTAAACAACAGTCCTCTGTTTTGGTTGGTTACGAAAAAACCGGGAGCAATCGCGTTGCAACGAATACCGCACGGCGCGAAGTGTACCGCGAGCCACTGCGTAAAGTTGCTTATACCCGCTTTCGCCGCGCTGTACGCCGGTATTTTGGTAAGAGGTCTATACGCGTTCATCGACGATATATTTATTATATTACCGCCCGTTTTCACCATATCCGCGGCGAAAACCTGCGTTACCAAAAACGCCGACGTGATATTTAAGTCGAACACGAATTTAAGCCCGCTCTCGTCGAGCGCGAAAAAGTCTTTCACCCCCGTAAGATCCGGCGTCATATACTCGTTGTCGCACGTGGCTTTCGGGTTGTTGCCGCCCGCGCCGTTTATTAAGAAATTAACCGCGCCGAACTTTGCGTTTATCTCCGCTTTCGCCTGCTCTATACTTACTTTATCGAGACAATTGCATTTTACAGCAATCGCATTCTCGCCGATTTCGTCGGCGTATTTTTTCGCCGCTTCGTAGTTTATATCGAGCAACGCGACTTTCGCGCCGTTCTCCGCAAGGGCTTTCGCGAACTCGGAACAAATTATCCCGCCCGCGCCCGTTATCGCTATTACTTTATCGCTTAAATCTACTTTAAAAGGTACGTTATACATTATAATTTTCTCCTTATTATTTTTTCAAATCTTTATAAACCGCTTCGAACATTCCGTTAAGGTACGCTCCGCCGAGCGCTCTGTCGAATAGACCGTACCCCGGTTTTGCATCCTCGCCCCAAATATTTCTGCCGTGATCGGGGCGTAAATATCCGTCGAATCCGTTTTCGACCAACGCGCGAACTATCGCGTAAATATCGACGTTGCCGTCGTCGGTTCTGTGCCCGTTCTCGTAAAAGTCCGTATCGTTGACGAACTTTAATTGCCTCAAATGCGCGAAATATATACGCTTAGCGTATTTTGCCGCCATTTTGGGCAAATCGTTAAATCTTCCCGCGCCTAAACTTCCCGTGCAGAAAGTTATGCCGTTGTGCTTATTAGGTACGGCGGCGAAAAGTCTGTCGTAATCTTCTTCCTTACCTACTATTCTCGGAAGGTCGAAAATATCCCACGGCGGATCGTCGGGATGTATAGCCATATCGACGTTCGCTTCGTCGCAAGCGGGCATTATCGCGTTTAAGAAGTAAACGAGATTATCGAAAAGTTTTTCGTGAGTTACACCCTCGTACGCCTTTAACAGTTCGTTTAACTCGGAGGGAGTATAACTCTCGTCCCATCCCGGTAAACGCAAGTTACGTTTATCGAGTTTATTAAAGTCCTCTTCACTATACGACAGCGACGTACTGCCGTCGTCGTGTTTATAATAAAGATTTGTTCTAAACCAATCGAACACGGGCATAAAGTTATAACATATACATTTAACTCCGACTTTGCCGCAGTTTAATATGTTTTGCTTATAATTTTCTATAAGTTTGTCGCGAGAGTGTCTGCCGAGTTTAATATCTTCGTGAACGGGAACGGACTCTATAACTTCCATATTAAGTCCCGCGTCGTTCGCGAGTTTTTTAAGTCTCAAAAGTTTGTCCACATCCCACACTTCGCCGACGGGCACGTCGTACACCGCCGTAACGACACCCGTCATTCCCTGTATCTGTTTTATATAATTTAACGGGATACAGTCTTTTTCTCCGTACCATCTGAAGGTAAGTTTCATTTTTACACCGCCTTTTTATTTTACTATTTTTTATTTTTAAGTTTATCTTTGCGATTGGGATTTTTTAATTATCCTTAAACCGTTGACAATCTTCTATATTTATATTACAATATTATTAGGAAAAATGCAATAGCGTTTTTTACTGAAAATCGGGAGTTTTAGCACTATTTTATGATAAACGCCGATCTTTTATATTTTAGATATTACCCCAAAAGCGCGGTTAAGGCAATTCCGTCGTCTATTATCCCCTTTTACGATCTCACCGTCGTTTTTAAAGGCAAACTCGAATACGCGATTAACGGCATAAGGGTTACGGTTAGCGAGGGCGACTGCATTTTAATGCCGCCTAAAACGCATAGAAAAAGATTTCAAGGCGAGGAACACGCGGAATACGCGAGTTTTAACTTTACGTTGGGCGAGCCGATCAATTTACCGCTCGTCGTAAAAAACTGCACCGACAATAAATTGAGACACGTGGTTTACGCTTGCAACGAATTCAAAGATCCGTACGAAAGCCGAGCAAAATCTATTATAGAATATTTAATCAACGCCGCTATCGGCATAATAGAACGCGCCAGAGACAACGGCAAGCAAAACGATATAACCGTCGCGATTATCTCTTATATCCGCGAACACTACCAAGAAAAACATTCTCTCGAAGAAATATGTTCGCACGCGGGATATTGCCCTTCTTATTGCGACGCGATATTTAAAGCTGACGTCGGCAGAACGGTTATTAACTACCTCATAGATTACAGAATATCCAAAGCGAAAGCGGCTCTTATAGAGAATATCGTTCCGATTAAAGACGTCGCGGAAAAAACGGGCTTTTCCGATTACAATTATTTTTCGCGATTATTCAAAAAAAGAACGGGATTATCCCCCGCGCGGTTCAGAAAAAAGTTTAATAACAACGACTAACCTTTGTCCTCGTCGCGCTTTTTATTAAAATAACGGCGATTTATTTATCTTTTTTAATTATCACCCGTTTTATGCTTGAAATTTTTACGCGGCTTTGTTACAATATATCTATGCAAGTTGATTTATCGCCCGTTTTTGCGGGAGCGACCGTCGCCGTCGCAACGTCGGGCGGTTGCGATTCTATGGCGTTGCTGCATTACCTATACGAAGCGTCCGCAAAAGGCGGATTCAAAGTCGTCGCGCTTAACGTCGAACACGGCATACGCGGCGAAGAATCTTTGCGCGACACGGAGTTCGTTAAAAAGTATTGCGCCGACAACGCGATTAAACTTTTATGCTACTCGGCGGACTGTCCGAAAAAATCTTCCGAGGATAAACTGTCGTTGGAAGAAGCGGCGAGAATTATGCGTTACGAATGTTTTTACGACGCATTAAAGAGCGGTAAATGCGACTTCGTCGCAACGGCTCACCACTCGCGCGACAACGCGGAATCCGTTCTCTTTAACTTGTTCCGCGGAACGGGCGTCAAGGGATTATCCGGCATAAGAAACAGAGGCGCGATAATAAGACCGTTTATTAAAGTCTCTAAGGAAGAAATAGAAAGTTACGCGAAAGCGCACGGCGTACCGTTCGTTACGGACTCGACGAATTTATCAGACGAGCCGACGAGAAATTTTATAAGGCTTAACGTTCTGCCACGCGTACGCGAGATATTCCCCGACGCGGAAAAAAGCATAGGCAAACTGTCGGATTTAGCCGCGGAACAATCGGCTTATATAGAAAAACAAGCAAACGCGCTTATAACCGAAACGGAAAACGGCGTTAAAATTCACCTTCCCGCCGACGACGTACTCGTCAAGGCGGCGGCGATAACGGCGTTTAAGATTTGCGGAATAGCAAAAGACTGGGAAAAAGTTCACGCGGACGACGTTCTCTCGCTCGTAAAAAAGCAAACGGGCAAAAAGATAATTCTCCCCCTCAACGTCGTGGCGAGACGAGATTACGACGGTTTATCTATATATAAAGAAACGACGAACGATTTTAGTTGCTCTCAATCGGAAATACCTTTCGGATTAGGCGAGCGCGAATTTTGCGGGCGTCGCATTATAATAACGCAAACCACGCTTCCGCAAGATTTAAAAAGCGGACTCTTTCTCGACGAAGACAAACTTCCGCGAGACGCCGTTATCAGAACGAGACGAAACGGCGATGTTTTCGAAAAGTTCGGAGGCGGAACGAAAAAACTCGGCAATTATCTGACTGACAAAAAAATCCCGTCGGACGAGCGCGACTCTCTCCCCTTGATTGCAAGCGGGAACGTGGTTTACGCGATATTCGGCGTTGCCGTATCGCAAAAAGTTAAAACGGACGACTCGACCGTACGGTCGTTAAAAATCACGATAGACGAAAAATAACGAAAAATTAAAGGAACGCTATGAAAAATTACAAAATTTTATTAACGCAAGACGAAATCGAAAAAAGAGTTAAAGAGCTCGGCGAGCAAATAAGCAAAGATTACGCGGACAAAGAACCCGTTATCATTTGTATGCTTAAAGGAGCGGTATACTTCTTTGCCGATCTCGTGAAAAGCATTAAAGTACCCGTTATGATAGACTTCGCGAGATTGTCGAGTTACAAAAACGGTACCGTCGGCGGCGAAATGGAACTCGTCTCTAACATTACCGCGGAAATTAAAGACAAAGACGTAATTATCGTCGAAGATATAGTAGACAGCGGCAAAACGCTTTCCTATTTTATCAATAACCTTCTCAAAAAGAAACAACCGAAGAGCGTTAAAATTTGCGCGTTCCTCGACAAGAAAGAACGTCGCGAAGTGGATATTTTCGCGGACTACGTAGGCTTTGACATACCGTGCGGATTCGTTATCGGTTACGGTCTCGATTACGCGGAAAAATTCAGAGAACTTCCCTTCCTCGCGGAAGTTATAGATCCCGATAAAGAAATTATAATTTAACGGTTAAAACAACCTTTGCGCCCGCGGCGATTCGCCGCGGGCGCAAAGGTTGTCAATTATTATCCAACTTTTATATTCTCGATATAACGCTTAAAACGTTCGCCGCGTTAGAAGCAGACGCGTTAGTCAACGCGATAATAAGCGCGACGCTGAGCAATATAAGCGCGGCGCATATCACGAGACAAACGATAGCCGCTATCTTTATTCCGCGCAGTTCCGACTTAATGCAACCGATAAAAAGTCCTATCGCGATTAAGCCTAACACCGCTTGCAAGCCGAACGCTATAAACGAGATCGGTATGGTAATTATCGCGCCGAGCGCCGCGCCCGTATTCGCTTTAATCGCGTCTATCGTGTCGATTACGAGAATTCCACCGAAGAGACAACACGCGGCAGATAAAACGGTTAAAACCGCGCCTACGATAAACGAAGTTTTTTTCATAAAAGCCTCCGTAAATTAAGTTTAACGACGTTATTTTTTAAGAGTTTCGTCGACGATTTCCGCGTTATTGGCGTTTACCATAACGCTCTTAATGCCGTTAAGACACCCCGATTTCGTCTTATATCCGTCTTCGCTCATCGCGATGCTCTCGCCGTTGGTAGCGAAAAGTCTGTAACGGTAAAGTCCCGCTTTGTCGAAGTAAATTTCGACTTTGGGATAAGTGCAAGGCGTGGGTTTTTTAAGCGTTAAATCTTCTATGCGGTCTTCTTCTACGCAACGCTTAGCGTTTTTAGCGATACTCTCTAAAGCGTTCTTACACGAAGCCTTTGCCGTATATATTTGCGACGAAACGCAAATTTTTTCTTTATTCGCGGCGTAGAGCGAAAAATTGAACGCGCCCGTCGGCGTTTTTTTAATAACGAAGTTTCCCATAGCATACCTCTTTTTTGTTTTATTATACTATATTGTAGCAAAACTTTATGATTTTGTAAACAAAAAAAAGCCTTTTATCCGTAAAAACGGCGTTTTTTTCTAAAATTACGCGATTAACCGCGCGATTTTACTTGTCTAAATCGGCTTCGCGGTGGTATACTTATTGCGTTGCGCAAAACGCGCGCGGAGATTTTACGATGAAAGAAGAAAAAACCAACGTTCTCCGTCTTTTAGACGGAAAGAAAATTCCGTATACCGTGCATAACTATTTAAGCAGCGGTGCGATTTCGGGTACGGATGCGGCGGACGCGCTTTCCCTGCCTTACGAACGCGTATTTAAAACGCTCGTTACCGTCGGAAAAAGCAATCGCAATTATGTTTTCGACGTCCCCGTAGACAAAGAACTCGATTTAAGAAAAGCCGCCGCGGCGGTCGGCGAAAAAAACGTCGCTATGCTAAAATCTAAAGAACTGTTGCCGCTTACCGGTTATATTCACGGCGGGTGCTCGCCTATCGGTATGAAAAAATGCTTCACGACGGTTTTCGACGTTTCCGCTTCGAACTTTAATAAAATAGTTTTCTCCGCGGGTAAAATAGGGTATTTCGTGGAAGTCGCTTTCGCCGACTTACCCCAAATAATAAACTTCTCCACCGCGGATTTGTGCGAATAGTATTATGCAAAAATCTAACTTCAACTTTAAAAACGGATTAAAAGACGGTTTACCGATAGGTTTAGGATATCTTTCGGTTTCTTTCGCGTTCGGCGTTCAAGCGAGCCTACGCGGCGTTCCCGCGCTCATCTCGCTTTTTATGTCTATGACTAACTTGACTTCCGCGGGACAACTCGCGGGGCTCGAAGTCGTTGCTCTACTCGGATCTTTCGCCGAGATCGCCATACTGCAACTCGTAATAAACTCGCGCTATTTTTTAATGAGTTTGTCCTTAACTCAAAAAATAGACGACTCTTTCGGTTTCTGGCAAAGATTGTTTTGTTCCGCGTTTATCACGGACGAAATTTACGCGGTAGCGGCGGCAAAGCCGCAAAAAATCGACGTTAAGTATTTTTACGGCTTGTCTCTTCTCCCTTACGTCGGGTGGGCGCTCGGAACGGTTTTCGGCGCGTTGCTCGGCGACGTGTTGCCGCAAAACGTTACTTACGCTTTGGCAATAGCGTTGTACGCGATGTTTATCGCGATTATAATTCCGCCGTCGACGAAACATAAAGGAACGCTCTTCGCCGTTGTAGTCGGCGCGGCGGCGTCTTGCGCGCTTTATTATATTCCCGTATTCAAAGGATTGTCGAGAGGAACGTCCGTTATTATCTGCGCTCTTATATCCGCGTTCGCGACTGCGGCGATATTCCCGATAAAGGAGGATTTAAACGATGAGTGATACGCTTAAAATGATTTTATTGGTAATAACGATGGCGGCAGTTACTTACGCCGTTAGAATGATACCGTTCGTTTTTTTCAGAAAGGAGATAAAATCGAGATATTTGCGTTCCGTGCTTTATTATATGCCGTACGCGGTTTTATCCGCAATGACGTTCCCCGCCGTTTTTTACGTTACGGGCAACCTTTATACGGCTATTGTCGGAACGGTCGTCGCGCTCGTCGCCGCCGTTTGCAAAAGGTCTATGCTTACCGTCGCGATATTAGCGTGCTTTGCGGTCTTTCTTTTCGGATTTATATTATAGACGTTCTCCGCGAACGTTTGCGGATATTATCCCCGATATAACGCCCGCTATAAGTCCGAACGCCGCGTCGCCCCAAAACGCTTTGCCGTTTAATCCCGACGCGTTTATCAGCGCGAATATCAAATAAATCAATACCGTAAACGTCAAACCTATCACCGCGCCTTTTACGGCGCCTTTTTCTTTTACCGTAAAAAAACAACCGCAAAATATCGCGATTACCTTTATAAATTGATTAACCGCCTTAACCGTCGAACTCGGTAAATCTACTATCGTTAGCACGACGGCAAATATCAACAGTCCCGCAAACGCCGCGCACAACGCCGCGACGACGCCTTTTAAGACGGGCAAAAACTTCTTTTCGGACATAATAAAACCCCGCATCGTTTTTGTATAAGATATGCGGGGTTAAGTTTTATTATTACCGTTATAGCGTTTTAATTATTCCGCTTTTTTAGCCGCGGGCTTTTTCGCTGTGGTCTTTTTTGCGGTCGCGCTCTTAGCGGTAGTCGTTTTCTTCACCGCGGGCTTCTTTGCCGCCGTTTTCTTGGGAGCGGGTTTTTCTTCCGCTTTGTTTTCGACAACTTCTTCCGTCGCCGCTTCGGTAGCCGCTTCGACGTTTTCGGTCGCGGGTTGATCTTCTTTCGCTTCTACGGGTTGCTCTTCCGCGGGAAGTTCCGCTTTAACCTCTTCTTTCTTAGGTTCTGCGGGAGTCGCTACGCAATTGCCTTGCGCGGGAGCGGTTTGATAAATCGCGCCTTTGTCGAACTTAACGTAAGACTTTTTATCGTCCGTACCCGTTTCGAGCACGAAAGTGTTTTCCGCGTCGTTGATTTCCGCAACGAATCCGCAAATTCCGCCGATAGTCTTAACTCTGTCGCCGATTTTAAGCGAACTTACCATATCTTGCGCTTGTTTCTGCTTTTTCTTGTTCGATACAGAACTGAAAATGAAAAGTGCTACGATTGCCACGAGCATAACGACTATAAGCACGATGCTCATAGGATTCGACGTCTCGCCTTCTAACAATAAATTGTACATTGGTTTAATCTCCTATCCGTTTTATCTTTTTATTTTTATATATTTTATACGATTTAATAAAAATACGCAAGCGTTTTACGCCTCTATATTTCATTTCGACGATTTTCGTCGCAAATTATTTTACAAACTGCGCGGGATCGGGATAAGTTTTGCCCGTTTTCGCGTAAAACTCTTCTGCAAACTCGGTGAAAGAATCTTCTAATATGGCGTTTCTGATATCGCGCATAAGTTTGTTAAGGTAAGTTACGTTATGCAAACTTATCATCATTCCGCCCATCATTTCGCCCGCGTTTATAAGATGTCTCAAATACGCTTTCGTATAATTTTTGCACGCGTAACAATCACATTCTTCGTCTAAGCGCGAAAAATCTTCTTTATACGCGCCGTTGCGTATCACCGCTTTGCCGTAAGACGTAAGCGCGGTTCCGTTTCTGCCGATACGCGTCGCGAGAACGCAATCGAACATATCTATGCCGCGGCGAACGCCTTCGACTAAACAATCGGGACTGCCGACACCCATCAAATAACGCGGAACGTTAGTCGGGTAATACGGCAACATTTCGTCCATAATCTCGTACATTAACTTTTTAGGCTCGCCGACTGACAACCCGCCTATACCTACTCCGTATTTAACGTAAGGTATCGTCGCTTTCAAACTTTCCAACCGCAAATCTTTATACATATTGCCTTGAACTATCGGAAACAACGCTTGTTCGGGATTTTTATGATAATTATAACAACGGTCGAGCCATTTAAGCGTTCTGTCCATCGCCTTTTTAGATTCTTCGTACGTCGCGCCGTAAGGCGAACACTCGTCGAACGCCATCATAATATCCGCGCCGAGGTTGTTTTCTATCTCCATCGCCTTTTCGGGCGAAAAAAAGTGCAAACTTCCGTCAACGTGCGAATTAAAATACACGCCGTCGTCGGTTATCTTATTGAGTTTTGCAAGGGAAAACACTTGAAATCCGCCGCTATCCGTAAGAATTGGTCTATCCCACCCCATAAACTTATGCAATCCGCCCGCTTTTTTAACGGTTTCGTCGCCGGGGCGCATGTGCAAGTGATAGGTGTTAGACAGTATTATCTGAGATTGTGCCTCTTTTAAGTCGCGCGGCATAATCCCCTTGACGGTGGCTTGAGTTCCAACGGGCATATAAGTAGGCGTTAAAATATCGCCGTGCGGAGTGTGGAGTATTCCCGCTCTCGCGCCCGTTCGTTTATCTTGTTTTATTTGTTCGTAGTAAAATTTTTCCATAATATTTATCTTTGTAATTTAGTGAAGCATTTCCGTGTTTACCGAAGTCAAAACGCTAAGCGGTAACGCAGTATTGCGCCGTTTATAAAGCCGTACTACCGCTTGGTTTAGAATCGAGAAGACAAGGCGGGCAAGTCATTTCCGTGGCTTACTGTAGGGTTTTAGAAACAAGCAAGACAAGGCTCGCGAAGCGTTTTGGGTGAGATTGACCTCGTTGGTCATCGAAGTCAAAACGCTAAGCAGTAACGCAGTATTGCGCCGTTTATAAAATCATACAGGCATCGCCGAAGGAAAAAAACCTATACTTTTCCTTTACTGCAGTGTTATATAATTCCAATATTTTTTCTCTGCCCGTCATAGACGCGACGAGCATAACGAGCGTCGATTTGGGCAAGTGAAAGTTCGTTATAAGCGAGTCTACGCACTTAAACTTATACGGCGGATATATAAATATCTGCGTATTGCCTTTTTGCGCTTTGACGAATCCGTTTTCGTCGGCAACGCTCTCTAACGTTCTCACGCTCGTAGTGCCTACCGCGATAACGCGTCTGCCCTCTTTTTTCGCGCGGTTGATTTTTTCCGCGGCCTCTTCGGATATTTCGTAATATTCCGAGTGCATGTGATGTTCGGTTATATCGTCCGCTTTAACGGGACGGAAAGTTCCGAGACCTACGTGCAATAAAATATCCGCTATCTCTACTCCCTTATTTTTCAGATCGGTCAAGAGATTTTCGGTAAAATGCAATCCCGCGGTAGGCGCCGCCGCCGAGCCGTCGGTTTTAGCGTACACCGTTTGATAACGCGTTTGATCTTTAAGTTTTTCCGTTATATACGGCGGTAACGGCATTTCGCCGACGCGCGATATAACGTCCTCGAAAACGCCTTCGTAATAAAAACGTATCCGTCTGCCGCCCGTTTCTTCTTCTATGCCGATAACCTCCGCTTTCAGTTCGTCGGAGACGGTAAGCGTCGCGCCGACGCGCGCTTTTTTACCCGGCTTTACGAGCACTTCCCATTCGTTTAAGTTAAAACGTTTTAAGAGAAGTATTTCCACCTTCCCGCCGTTAGGCGTATAACCGAACATTCGGGCGGGCAAAACTTTCGTATTGTTTCTGACGAGCAAGTCCCCCTCTTTCAAGAAGTCCTTTATATCGTAAAAATGCTTATGAAAAACTTCACCCGT
>CAZNWP010000005.1:0-33503 GCA_964576995.1 uncultured Christensenella sp.
TCGGTAAGCATTCCGACGAACGCGCCTATATGCCCCGTCGCGGTTAAATCTTCTAAATGCTTTTCCATTCCGACTTTGTTATCTAAGAACCACCAAGCGGGACCGTACTGCAATTTACCGCGCGCTTCGCCGCTTTGAAAACATCCGATTAAAGTCATTATTTCGGGATTCATTTTCGGGTTAAGGTTAAACACGATAACGCAAGGTAGCGAGTTTTCGTCGTTTAATCTGTCGAAAAGTCTCGACATTAGTTTAATACTGTTGTCGTCGGATATGCTGTCGTAACCCGTATCGAGCCCCAATTTTTCGAGCATAACCGAGTTGTTGTTGCGCATTGCTCCTACGTGAAGTTCCGTTCTTATACCGTATTTAGCGTAAGTTTTCATTAAGAAGTAAGTAAAATACCCTTTGAAAATTTCTTCTTCCGCCACGGTAATTTCGCCGCCCGCAATCGCTTTTTTGAATACTTTGTCCGCGTCCGCTTTGTCCGCTACGACGCAAACCTTTTCAAGGGCGATATCCGCCGCCGTCGTTCCGACTTTAATAAACTCGTTAAGGCGCGCTTCCACCGCTTTTTCAAGCGAGTCTATACCGTCTATCTTTTCGGTAAGTTGCTCTAACTTCGCGATAAAGCCCTTATACCCCTTTGCCGCGACGTTCATTATCTTGTCGGCACGGAACGCGGGAATAACCTTAAACTTATAGTCTTTTTTCGCAATCTCGTCGAAAGTCGTTAAGTCGTCGAATATTTCGTTAGTGGTAAAAATATACTTGACGTTAGACTGTTCGATAAGTTTTTGCGGTGTTACGTGATTCAACTTGATATAATCGTTGCACCAATCCCAAATAGTCAAAGCGTTCTCTTCGTTAATCTCTATTTCGCAATTGAAAAATTCTTTGAGTTCGACTTGCGACCAATGGTAAAGCGGATTGCCGAAAGCCGTACCCAATACTTTGCAGTAAGTAACGAATTTTTCTTTGTTGCTTTTTCCGCCCGTAATATACTCTTCGTCTATACCGTAGTTACGCATAAGACGCCATTTATAGTGATCTCCGCCGAGCCATACTTCGAATATATCGCCGAATTCCTTATTTTCTAAAATCTGCTTTTCGGGCAAATGGCAATGATAGTCGAATATCGGCATATCTTTCGCGTAATTAAAATACAGTTTTTCCGCCGTTTTATTATTAAGTAAAAAATTGTCTTTCAAATAACTCATAACGTTACTCCCGTTTTATAAAATGCTATTTCTCTTATTTCTTCGTTTTTAACTTTGTACTCGCCGTTAGCGGTTTTTATAAGCAAATCGAAAAGCCCTTCTTCGTCCATAGAGAACGCGTTGAAGTCTATCCAATTATTCTTAAAACCCGCGAGTCTGTCGTTGGTCGATATTTTCATCGTCGGCACGAACGTCGAAAACGGCGTTCCTCTGCCCGTCGTGAAAAGAACTATTTGACAACCGCTCGCCGCAAGCGCGGTAGCCGCTATAAGGTCGTTACCCGGCGCGTTTAACGCGGATACGCCGCGTTCTTTCACTATATCGCCGTACCCCAACACGTCAACTATTTCGGTAGAACCCGCCTTTTCGACGCAGCCCAAAGATTTTTCTTCTAAGGTGGTTATACCGCCTTTCTTATTCCCCGGGGACGGATTTTCGTACACGGGAAAACCTTGATCGGTATAATACGCTTTGAAGTCTTCTATCATTTTTTTATAGCGTTCAAACACTTCCGCGTTTTTACACTTATTCATTAAGAGTTGCTCCGCGCCGAACATTTCGGGAACTTCGGTTAATATCGCACTTCCGCCGCACGCCACGACTTTATCGGAGATTCTCCCTACGAGCGGGTTTGCGGTAAGCCCCGAATACCCGTCGCTTCCGCCACATTTTAAGCCGATACAAAGTTCGGATAAAGCGACTTCTTCGCGACGCAAGTCTTTCGCTTTTTCGGCAAACTTCGCTATAACGCTTAGTCCGTATTCGACTTCGTCCTCGACGTCTTGACAGTTAAAAAACTCTATATTCGTTCTGCCGTAAGGCTTTAAGTATTCTTTTATTCCGTCAAGCCCGTTGTTTTCGCAACCGAGCCCTACGAACAACACGTAACTTGCGTTGGGATTAAGCGCGACGGCGCACAAAAGTTTCTTTATGTTCTCGTTGTCGTTTCCGAGTTGAGAACAACCGAATTGATGCGTTAGCGCGAAAATCCCGTCAATGCTTCCCGTAACGTATTTTTGCGCACCCTTTTCTATAAGGCGGCACACGTTATTTACGCAACCGACGGTGGGTATAATATATATTTCGTTTCTTACGCCCGCTCTACCGTGTTCGCGTTTATAGCCCTTAAACGTCGCTTCCGAGGGTTGAGGCTTATACGCCGCGTACTCGTAAACGTAGTCGGGCTTTTCGTCGAGGTGCGATTTAACGTTGTGCGTATGTACCCAATCGCCCTTTTTTATATCGCTCGACGCTCTGCCTATTATTTGTCCGTACTTTATAACCGTTTCGCCTTTTAATATATCGCGAAGCGCGAACTTATGCCCCGCGGGGATTTTATCGTCCCCAACGAGGTTTACGCCCACGTTATCTTTGGCGTTTATAATTACTTTATCGTTCATAAGAGCGTTTTTCCCGATTTAAGCGTTTTAACGTTCTCTTTCACGGCATCGGCAAAACCGTCGTACGCGGTCAAGTCCTCGCCCCATACGGAAACGTCTTTCATAAAGTCGATTATGCAACCGCCGTTAGCGAAAAAGTCAAGATACGGAATATCGTCTTGAAGCGTGATTTCCCTCGTCGGAAGTTGAACGTAATATTTGCCGTCGTCCTTTTTAACGACGCTCTTATATATTGCCATAAGGTACGAAAATCCTATCGTCAAATGCGCGGGAATTTTGCCGTTCGCTTCGTAATAATCCTTAAAACTCGGCAAATCTCTCGCCTTCCACTTAGATATACTGTTAAGCGCGATGCTCGTGAGTTGGTGATTTAAGAACGGATTCAAAAATCTGCTCTTTATGCTTTCCGCGAAATCCTTGGTCGCTTCTACGTCGTTCGATACGAACGGAACGATCTCTTCGCTTAACGTGTTCTCTAAAAACGCGGAAAGTTTAGCGTCCTTCATACAATCGTAAACTGTCATCGCGCCGTGCCATAAACCTACGGGAACGATATTCGTATGACTGCCGTTTAATACTCTTACTTTTCTCTTTTTATAGTATTTAATGTTTTCCGTCAAAACAACTTCGATATTGTGAACGCCGTCTTTTACGTATTTTGCGATATCGCCTTTCTTTTCAACCGCCCAAAGACCGAAGGGTTCGCCTATCGACATAAGTTTATCTTCTTCGCCGATGAGTTCGGTCAAGTGATTTTTCGTTTCCTCGTCTCTCGGATAGCCGGAAACTATACGATCGACTAACGTATTGCAATAGTAGTTTTCTTCGTCGTTCCACTTTTTGAAGTCGGCGGGAAGATTCCACAATTTAATATAGCCGTCTACGCATTTATAAAGTTCGTCCGCGTTGTTGTCTATGAGTTCTACGGGCATAAAGTATACGCCGCCCTTGCCCGCTTTATAGCGTTCGTATAAGAATTTCGTGAGTTTCGCGGGATACGTCGCCGTTTCGAAATCGTCGAATTTATCGTTCTCGTGGAAGCAAATACCCGCTTCCGTCGTGTTTGACACGATTATTTTAAGGTCGTCGTCTTTCGCGAGCGCATAATACGCGTCCATATCTTCAAAAGGCGAAACGACGCTTTCTAATACGTCTACCTTATAAACGTTCTCAACGTCCTTGCCGTCTTTAACGCCTCTCAACACGATGTGATATTTATTGTCTTGCTTTACGAAATTTTCAAGACTGCCGAAGGTTATGGGTTTTATAATGTTGACTTTATAATCTCCACCCTCTTTGTTCAACGTGTCGAAGTAAAGATCGACGAACGTACGCAAAAAATTGCCTTCACCGAATTGTACTACTTTAACCATTTTGCACCTTCTTTTGCCGCAAGCGGCATAATTTTTTTTCGTTACATATATTTTACCACAAATTTAGTTGTTTTTCAATAAAAAATCGTATATAATTATGGCGAAATTACATATTTAGTAAAGGGGCAACTTATTTTTATGGATTTTTTAGAGATCGAAGAGGGCGAAAGAAAGATAAATCACGAGATGAATAAGCCACACGCGCACGATTATTACGAACTGTATTTTCTTCTCGACGGCGAACGAGAGTTTTTTATCGACAATAAAATGTTCGTAGTACCGAAAAATTCGCTCGTTGCAGTTCCGCCCTATTCTATGCACAAAACCGCGGGCGGTCCGTATAAGAGAATCAACTTAAACATCTCTCAAAGTCTTTTATCCGAACAGGAAAACGCTTTTTTACGAAGCATATCGCGCCACCCCGCGATCGAAATAGAAGATAAATACGTGCATACCGTTACGCAACTCTTAAAAGAAGGCGCGGACATTCAAACGAAATCGATGCCGGAAAAGCGCGATTTTTTGTTGTCCATAGCAAAAACAGTAATACTTTTATTGTCGAGGCAGACGGTTAAGCCCGTTTCCGTAGCGGGAACGGCAAACGAGAGCGGAAGCGTTTCTTCGGACACGCTTAAAATTATATACTATATAAATACGCACTTTTACGAGAATATCACCCTCAAGGAGATTTGCGACGAGTTTTACATATCCAAAGTTTCGCTATGCAAACAATTCAAAAAAGTTATGCGCTGCACCGTTATGAAATACGTATCGAGTTTACGAATTAACAAGGCGAAAGAACTTTTAATATACTCTAACAACTCGGTAGAAGAAATATCGCGATTATGCGGTTTCTCCTCTGCAAACTACTTCGGCTTAGCGTTCAAAAAAGAAACCGGTATGTCCCCCTATAACTACAAAAAGACGAAATAATAAAAAACGGATTTTAAAAATATTTACGATTTATGTAATTTCGCCCGTATTTTTTACTTTTTCGTATTGTATTAAATACGATTTAGTGATAAAATGTTTTCGATAAAAATAAGGAGCGATTTTATGCTTAACGAAAACAACGTCGAAAACTTAAAGCCGTTAAGGGGTATTTCCATAGTAAACCCCGACGAAGTTGAAAGAACTTACCTCTTATTCTGCGTAGATTACGCGATAAAAAACAATTATAACCATATTCAAATAACCGGTCCTATTCACGATCTCGTGAAAGGCAATATCGACGGAATGACTTTTTCCGTAAAATACGCCGAATTTAACGACGAAAAAGACGCGGACTACGTTAATTTATGTCTTAAAGTCGTCAACGAAGCGTGCGAAAAGGCGAGCGCGGCGGGCGTTAAAACGTATATGTGGCATCACGAACTCACTCTCCCCTCCGACTTCGGAAAGGCTTACCCCGAAGTATTAAACGAGAACGGCGATATCGAGGTATCGCACCCGCTCGTTAAAGATTATTTAGAAAATAAAATAACGGATTTCTTTAACGCCTACCCCAAAATGGACGGAATAGTTTTAACTTTGCACGAAACGAAAATTCCGCTCTTAAAACTTAAAAATCAAAAACTCGGTAAAATCGAACGTGTAAAATTCGTTACGAAAATTCTTTACGACGCGTGCAAGTCTATGGGCAAAGATATGATTGTAAGACCTTTCGCGTCTCTTCCCGAAGATCAAGATATGATGTTAAAAGCGTACGCCGAGATTTCGCCCGATATGACGGTTATGGACAAGTGGACGAAGTTCGATTGGTCCCTAACCCTCCCCGACAACGACTTTTTCAAGGAGATTAAAAACAATCCTTTCATTATCGAAACGGATATTTTCGGCGAGTATTTCGGAAAGGGTAGACTGCCTATTATGCTTAAAGATCATATAACGCATAAGTTTTCGTACTGCAACCGCTATCCCCATAACGGATTCGTGAACAGAATAGACAGAGAATATCAACATCCGTTCGGTAGCGTAAACGAAGTTAATCTCGTTATTATGCACGCGTTAGAAAATAATCTCGACGTCGAAAAGGAAATAAGTCGGTTCTTTTCGGACAGATACGGCGCGGCGGGAAAAGAAGTCGAAAATATTATGGAACAAACGGAAAGCGTTCAGATAAAAACTTTCTATATGAACGGTTATTATTTCACGCAAGGAAGTTACTTCCCCGACGTCAATCAAATTAAAAATCATTTCTGGTTCGAGATTATGAAAAACGACTGCAAAATCGCGTCCGACGAATGGTTTATTCCTATCGGATGGAAACGCGGAGAGGTCGCCGATTTATTGAAAGAAAAAGAGGACGCCGCGAAAATCGCCGCAAACCTTTTAGATCGCGTACTTGCGTTAAAAACGAAAATAGACGGCAAAGCATACGAAAAACTGCTCGTCAAATTCAAAAATCTCGACTTCGTTGCAAAATTATGGAAGACTCTCGCCTACGCCGTATACGATTACGTCGCGTATTTTGAAACGAAAGACGAAAAATACGAACTCTCGTTAAAAGAAAATCTCAAAATCATAAACGAGATAAACGAAAACGGCTTAAAAGAACTCGGCAAAGATTTTTACAACTACAACCGCACGAAAGGAGTTTGCGAAAAATACTTCCCCGACGAAACGCTTAAAACTTTCGAAGCAGAAAAAGTCGAATACGCCGACGTGGAAAAAGAAAACTTCTTCGACTACGTTATTTGCGGAAGCGCGTTAGAAAGCCACGAACTTAAAAAGGAAGTCAATTTTAGCGACACGATTTTAACGGATAACGGCGAAATATGCCGTATCGCGGGCAATCGTGCGGGGCTTAAATGGAGCATGATAAACGCGCACGGTTGGTTCTCTTACCTATTGAATTTGAGAAAGGACGTCGAAAACGAGATAGTTTTCACTTTCGGTTCGGCAACGGATTTTTTGAGCGCGGAAATAACGATTGGCGATGAAAAACACGTTATAAAGGAAAAAATAGACGGTAAAAAAGATTACGCGTTTAAGGTTAAAGACGGCGGCGACGGAAAAATTCGCGTTAGAATTGACCGCCTCGACGCAAACACTCCTATGCTATACGCGATAAAAGTTAGATAAACCTTTTCTATAATAACCCTTTTGCGGGCGGAGCAAGAGTTGCTCCGCCCGCAAATAAATTAGCCGTAATATTCTAAAACCTACGCTTGCTTAGCGTAGGTTTTTCAATAGTTAAAACTCTTTCACATCGGAGTTTTTATAAACGGTGAAACGTATTTGATATTTTTCCGTTTGGATTATCCCCGAAGATTCGACGCACGTCCATTCGGGTTTTTCTTCGAGATTTTCGTAGAAAACTTCCGCTTCACCGTCCGCGTCGACTTTGGTTACCAACACTTCCGAACAGTACGGAAGCATAGTTTTATAAAACATCGCGCCGCCGATAATATAAACGTCGTCCGCGGGATATTTTTTAAGTTCTTTAGAGAGTTCCTCTAAACTCTGAACGATTATGCAATCGTCGCGCTTTTCTCCGTCGGGGAACAATACGATATTCGTTCTGTTTTTAAGAGGCTTTCCGTTCGGGAAAGATTTAAGCGTGTTAGACCCCATTACGACGACTTTGCCGAGCGTGGTTTTTCTGAAAAAACTCATATCCTCGGGAATATCAAACAAAAGTCCGTTCTTTTTGCCTATACCCCATTTTTTATCAACCGCTACTATCGCCTTCATTATATTGCCACCTCGAATTTTTCTTCTAATTTGTTATATTGGTAATTTTCCAACTTAAAGTCGTCCACGGTAAATTTATAAAAATCCTTAACGTCGGGATTCATTATAAGTTTAGGCGCGTCGAACTGCGGATTTTCAAGCATTTTTTTAACGACGGGAATATGTCTGTCGTACAAGTGCGCGTCCGCGATTACGTGAACGAGTTCGCCGACTTTCAACCCCGACACTTGCGCGAGCATCATTAAAAGCACGGAATACTGCACGACGTTCCAATTGTTCGCTACGGCAACGTCGTTGCTTCGCTGATTAAGTATACCGTTTAACGTGTCGCCCGAGACGTTAAAAGTCATAGAGTACGCGCAAGGATAAAGGTGCATTTCGTGCAAGTCCTGAAAAGTATAAATATTCGTCATTATTCTGCGGGAATGGGGGTTGTTTTTAAGATCGAACAACACTCTGTCCACCTGATCGAACTCGCCTTCGGGATAAATATGCTTAACGCCGAGTTGGTAGCCGTACGCTTTGCCGATAGAACCCGTTTCGTCCGCCCAACTGTCCCAAATATGCGAATTGAGGTCGTTGACGTTATTGGATTTTTTTTGCCATATCCACAAAATCTCGTCCACCGCCGACTTAAACGCCGTACGGCGAAGCGTTAAAATAGGAAATTCTTTCGTCAAATCGTAACGATTGACTATACAGAACTTCTTAACCGTGTGCGCGGGCGTACCGTCAAGCCATTTAGGTCTTACGGGATAATCGGTATCCCACACGCCGTTTTCTATTATGTCGGTACAATTCTCGATAAAAACTTTATCTGCGTAACTCATTTATTTTTCTCCCGTTATAAATTGTTTTTCTCCGCATCGTCGGTGTATAGCGGAGTATTTTGAAAACCTAAGAGTTTAAACTCTTTCGGGTTGTTCCTTATAATATAGTCGATATACGAACACATCATTTTACCCGTTAGCGCGTAGCCCGCTGGCGACAAATGCCCGTGAAGAAAGAATATTTCCTTGAAATCTTCGTTTGAATAATCGGGGCCGTACGTCATTAAGTCTATAACGAACGCGTGCTTAAACGCCGCCGCAAGTTCGTATAATTTTTGGGTTAAAGTTCCGTATATTTCTTTTCTATCGCTCGTGGTTACGGGCGGAGTAACGAAAAAGAATTTAGCGTCGGGCGAAATCTTTTCGTAACGTTGAACGACTTTCGCGTAATATCCGATTAAAGTTTGTCCGTTCTTTTCGCAATCGTCGAAGTTGACGTCGGATAAATCGCCCATAGTCAGATTACCCGCGAGAATTTGGGAAACGTCGTTTACGCCGAGCGCGATAATATAAGCGTTGGCTTTAATATCGTTGTTCCACCACCCCTTACTGTTGGCGTAAGACTCGCAATATTCTTTCGCAGTCATTCCGCCGCGAGAATAGTTGTACGCTTTTATGCCCGCCGCACGAGCCATAAACTGCCCCCAAGAATATTCGAACATATCGTGATAGGACTTTTTCCCCTCGCTATTTAGATACTCGAACTCGCCGGAAGAAAGGCTATCGCCTATACAAACCACCGTTCTCAATATCGAACAAAACCCGCCGTCCTCGACTAAGTTGTCGAGCGGTTTTTCGTTTTCGTTTTTCATAAATCTTTTTATATCCATAACAATCCTCTTTTCCCGCGGTTAAAACGCGTCTTTAGTTTGTTTTTTCCATCTGTTCGCGATAAATTTAAGCACGATTTTTCGCGGCAGAATTTTCATTAGAAGGTTTAACGCTCGGTTAAAAAAACCGGGGATATATTTTATTTTGTTTTCGTCCGACGCTTTAACGCTTTTTTCCGCAACGAACGTCGGCGTTTTCGCGGAAAGTTTTCCCCATAAACCTTGTCCCTTAATATCGGCTATCACGTCGGGGCGGGTATATACTCCGCCGGGGAGAACGGTCGTTACGTGCACGCCCTTGCTTTTAAGTTCGTAATGCAACGCGGTAAAAAAATTCGTCAGCATCGCTTTGGTCGCGGAATACGTTGCAAAATACGGCATCGGAGACACGCCCGACATACTGCTAACAGTTATAATTCGGCAATTCCCCTCCGCGCGTCGCTTTAATAACGCGTGAGTTAATAATAGCGTCGCTTCCGCGTTGACTTTTATTTGAAAGAGAAGTTTTTCTTCGGTATAGTCTAAAAACGCTTTTTGAATATCCACGCCCGCGACGTTGATTATTCCCGAAAACATAATCCCCTTTCCGTCGGCAAACGCAAGCATATCGCGCACGCAATCCGTATTCGTCAAATCGCAAGCGAAAATCTCGCAATCTGCGCCGTACTCGTCTTTTAATCTACTTTTTAGTGTCGATAGTTTTTCTTCGCTTCTGCCCGTTAAGAATAGCCGTTCTTTACGCGAGGCGAAAACCTCGGCGAACGCTTTGCCGATTCCGCCCGTCGCGCCGCTGATAAAAACGTAACCGCTTCCGAATTTAACCTTTTTCATTTTGCGTTGTGCATAACGAGTTTACTGTTGACGCCGTTTATCATACCGAGTTTGCCCGACAAACCGTTAAGCACTTCCGCGGGCGCGTCTAAAACCACGCTTATAACGTTCACGCTTTTCGCTTTGTAAGGAATACCCATTCTGCCTATAACGTAATCGCGATAATCGTGAAGTACCGCGTTAACTCGTTCCGCCGCTTCGCAGTCGGATATAACCATTGCGACGACGCCTATTCTGCTTTCCATTCCACGCGCTCCTTTCCGTTTGCGTATACGATAACGTTACGCGGCTTAAAAAAATTTTACGCCGATATTTTCGTTATTCGTTATTAAATCACGGCGTAAAACCGTTGCAAACACGATATTTCGTTTGTATTATAACACAGCCGCGTTTTTTTTGCAATCGAATTACGTAAATCATTTAAAAACGTTGCAATTCTCCTCTTGCCGCGGACTCTCTGAGTTTTTCGATCGCGCGTTTTTCTATTCTCGAAATATACGAACGCGATATGCGTAAGAATTTCGCTACTTCGCGTTGCGCGTAAGAGCGTTCGTCTTTCAGTCCGTATCTTAAACACAGTACGGTGTATTCGCGATCCGTCAACACGCTTTTAATAAAACGCAAGAATTTTTCGCGCTCTATTCCCCTATCCGCGTCCTTAAAAACCTGATCTTCTTTTTCGTAAAGCAAATCCATTAACGTCAGTTCGTTGCCGTCTTTGTCGCAACCGACCGTATCAGAAAGATATACGTCGTTTTTATGTTTTTTATTGGCGCGAAGCAACATTAAAATTTCGTTCTCTATGCACCGAGCGGCGAACGTGGCAAGGCACGTGCCTTTATCCGTTTTATACGTGTTAACCGCTTTTATAAGCCCGATAGAGCCGACGGAAATCAAATCGTCCGTTTCCGCCGCTCCCGAATACTTTTTCACTATATGCGCGACGAGCCTTAGGTTGTGGCTTACGAGTTTATCTTTCGCCTCTTTGCTCCCGTTTTGCATAGCCTCGATCGCTTCGCGTTCTTCTTCGGCGGATAAAGGTTTAGGGAAAGAACTACCCGACAACACCGTTCCCGCGAAAAAAGTAAGTTTGCCTAAAAGATACAATAAGCAGTCTAAAAACATAACTCCGTCCTTGCGCCGCAATACGAGCGCGAAAATGTCGATAATAGAGTTTATGTCGCGTCGATTAAAAAAACAACGCCCCGCTCGTCCTTTTTTAGGTTTTGTGTACAAAAAAGTAGGCGTTACCTATCCGTCATTGCGAGAGCAAAGATAGGCGCGATGCGGCAATCTCGTTAGCAAGCCTTTTCAAAACGTGTTGGCTTTTGCGTCTCGGTTACGCTTTTAACCTTTACTTTACCGTATTGAAATGTAATTAGAAAAGTATTATGATTTTTGCCCGCTCTTCTTCCCTTTTCACTTTTGCTTATTACTTTAAAAACCTCTTACCCCGCGAACGGAGATTCGCGGGGTAAGAATGATTGTACTTAATTATATTTTGCCTTGATTATAACGCTCTTATACTCTCGACGGGCGGTTTCTTAGACGCCGACAATACGGGGAAGAACGTCGCTATTGCCGATACGAACAAGGATATCGCGAGTATCAAGCCGACGTTTATCAATCCGAAGTCGAGCAACTTAGCCGTAGGAATAAGTTCTAATCCCGTAACGGAGTTATTGATTATTCCGCAAGTAACGCCTGCGCCGACAACCGACAACACGAAACAAATTATCGCGATAACAAAGGCTTCGGAGAAGAAAATCTTAAACACGTCTACACCCCTTGCGCCTACCGCACGAAGAATTCCAATCTCCTTGCGTTTTGCGGATATGGACGTCGATATAAAATTCAACAACATCAACGCCGCAAATACGCCGACGACTCCGCCTATAATCAAGAATACCAACTGCATACTGTTTATCATACCGACAAACATTTGCAAGCCGTAATAAACATTATTGTCTATATCGCGAACTATATCGTTTTCGGGCTCACCCGCAAGCATAAACGCGATTTGTTCTTGACTGTTATCAGTTAACGTTACCGCCGATACGTATTTTAAGTCGGACGGCGCAACGTATTTTGTAGTGTTGGTATTTACGCTATACCCGTCAGTCGTGCTATATTGTTTTAAGAAGGCGTCGGATAAGATAAGCACGTTAGAGCCCCAATTATAGTCATTAGAGCCAACGACTTCAAAATATCCTTTAACGTTAAGTTCGCCGACTACACCCCTATGGTTTTTAAAATATCTCTTATTGCTATCAGTATCTAATTTTAACTGATTGCCGGTTACTTTTTCATAATCGCTAGTTACGGCAGATCTAATTTCCGCTTTAATTGTTTCGGATAAATTATATATTTCAAATTCATTGTTATATCTTACATATTCATAAAGCGAAGCGGCTGAACTTCCGTTTACGTACTTATAATCGATTATCGGTTTTTCTTCACCCGTTATACTATTAAAATCATTTTCGATGGCGGCTTTTGCAAGTGAAACGTATTGGGTATAATTGACGTCGTTTTCTTTATTGTCGCTTCGCATTACCAAACAATATTGATAAACAAGCGAAGACTGATCACTATTACCTTTTACGTAGTTATAGTTTATATCAGGCATCGGATACGTACTTTCATCTACGATTTCATTATAACGGTCTAATACGGGTTTTATTATATTATATTGTATCACTTCTAAATTATAATTATTAACATCATAATAAAAATTTTCATATGCTGTACGTGCAATAATAAAATCACTTTTCGAAAATTCGGTTGGATCTCCGTATGTAATTATATTATCCGCCGCCCGCATAAATAAAGATTTCGACGTTTCGATAATTTGACTTACGCTATCATTTAGTCTGCTTGTTTCATAATTAAACATTTCCCTTAAAGCGTTTATATAATTATCTATATCGTCTTTCTTTTGTATATATACGTCCTTTTCGCCGAGACCGAGATTTTCTTTATCTACGTTGGTTAGTTCGTTCCCGTTTAAATCGTAAAATTTGAAAGAATTTTTATTGTATTTTACTATTCTGTCGGTATACGCGCTAAAACTAGAATCGTTCTCGCCGACGTTATCGACAATCTGAACATCACTAACGCTTACGCCTAGCGGCCACACGGTATACAAAGAGTTATATCCTCCGACAGACGATTTACCGCTTATGTTAGCGTCGTAAAACCCGTCTGACACGAAAGCCAAAGTATAAAAGCCGCTATCGACCATATCTTTATAAGAAGTCGCAAGACTCCTTCTTGCTTCTTGCTCGGATTTAGTTGCGGAAATATTTGCTTCGTTTTTAAGTTCGTCGTATTTTTGGGGTATATCTCCGACGTTGTAAATGCCTACGATTTTAAACTTCTTTTCGCCTCCGCCGTTATAATTGTCATAAAAACTAATCTCTTTGTTGAGAGCGGTGCCGCTAGTTTGTTTTTTATACAATTCTTCCACGTAATTCGTTACGGCAATTTCGTCGTTAGCGGTAGGATATTTACCACCGACGAGAGTAAAGCCGTTAGCCGTCATAAACGCTTCGCCGCAATCGGTAAAACCACCGAAAGTGGTCGTCGGAAAATAGTCTCCGTTATTTTCGGTTACGCTCGACAACATAGGAACGCTGGCGGATAAATTAAACACGCCGGCAAATTTAAGTCCTACGGAGTTCTCGTTTAACTTATCTATATCGGATTTAGAAAACTTCGTTACGTTGGTTCTCTCGTAAGAATTATCGGCTTCTTCGGTTCCCTGTTCTAAATCGACGTATATATACTGTTCTTTGTAACTGTATGATACGTTTATTTTAGTTGCGGGATAGTTAGACTCTTGAAGTGCGGAAGCAATAGAATAACTTTCGTCGTACAACATAAAAGTAGATACGACGCCGAACATTACGAAAGCAACCACCGACAACAAGATAGTAAAAATCAATCTCACGGGTTTGGTTTTTAAGCCGCTCGCGCCTATCTTAAACGCGTGCGACGCGGGTAAGCGCGATTTTATAAACTTGGTTTTCTTGCCGTCGTACTCACGAGTTTCGACGTCGCCCGTCTCTTTGAAAGATTCTTTAGAACCGTCGTCGTTTATTTTACAAGCGCGTTTGACGTCTTTCATGTCGCGTTTGCCCGCGGTGATAACCGCTTCGCCACCGTTCTTTTTAAGCATTGCAACGATGTTTTTCACTTCCGCTTCGGTTATCTTTTCAGCATTTTTAATGGTTACCGTGTCGTCGGACACCATTTGAACGTTGTCGCTTAATTGTTTCGGCGCGGAGTAAGTTTTAGAAACGTCCTCTATAATTTTGCCGTCTTTAAGTTCTATAATTCTGTCGGCGTAGTATTCCGCAAAATCTCTGTCGTGAGAAACGACTATTACGAGTTTCGTCTCCGAAAGTTTTTTAAGCGTATCGAATACTTGCTTACCCGTGTTAGAGTCGAGCGCGCCCGTAGGTTCGTCCGCCATAATTATTTCGGGTTCTTTAATAAGCGCGCGGGCGATTGCCACCCTCTGCTTTTGTCCGCCCGACAACGTGTTGGGTTTGCGCTTACCTAAGCCCTTCAAGTCGACTTGTTCTAAAAGCGCGTTTACCGCCGCTTTGTCGTTCTTTTTGTTTTGAAGTTGCAACGCGAGCGAGATGTTTTGTTCTATCGAAAATTCGTTTAATATGTTATACTCTTGGAACACGAACCCCACGCAAGTGTTACGATAACTGTCAAAGTCCGCGGCGGAAAAGTTTTTACTGCTTCTCCCCTTAACGATAACTTCGCCGCTATCGGGGCGATCGAGTCCGCCCGCGACGTTAAGCAACGTGGATTTACCCGAACCGCTTCGACCGAGCAAGAACACCATTCCCGTTTCGGGGAACTTTACGGATACGTCGTCGAGCGCGCGAACGGTTACGCCGCCTTTCGTCGAGTAAACTTTTACGAGATTTTTTACTTCTAACATTATTTGTCCTCCTATTTAGAATTAAGCGTATAACGCTTTGACTGAAATAATATCAACGAACGTCTCTTTTTTCGCGTTATAAACGCGAAAAAGGGTATACCCTTTTTGTTTTCGTCCGTATAAAAACACTATTTTCTATTTGTATTGTAACATATTTTTCGCAATTTGTAAACGATATATTAAAAATTTTACCGCGACGGGTAAATTTTCCTTAAAATCACAGCGAAACGCTCGATATTTCGTCGCCGTTTATCGTTTTTAATTGAATTACGCCCTCATCTAAAACGACGTAACTGCTCGGCGTGCCGTTCTTCGGAAGAGAAACCGAACCGCAATTTACGAAAACCGTCGAACCTTTTTTCTCGATAAAGCCCGTGTGAAAATGCCCGTAAACTACGGCGTTAAATTCGGTTTTGGGTTTATCGTCTTTGTTATAAACGTGTCCGTGCGTTAAAAACACCGTCTTGCCGTTTGACAAGACGCAAGCGTTTTCTATAAAATCAAACTCGGATATAAGCGTGTCTACTTGCGAATCGCAATTACCCTTTATAACGAGCAAATTCGCCTTTACGCCGTTAAGAATTTCCGCAACTTTTAACGGCGCGTAGTCTTTCGGCAACGGATTTCTCGGCCCGTGATTGTATATATCGCCAAGCAGAATTATTTTATCCGCTTTTTCTCTCTTCGCCGCGTCGACGATCTCTTGCGCAAAATACGCTGATCCGTGTACGTCGGACGCTATTAAAAATTTCATAATTTACTCCTCGATTTCTTCGTTAATCATAGCAAAAACCGCTTCCCGCGCGAGCATTAGCCCCGCCGCCGCCGGCACGAATATCATTGACGGAATAACTCCCGCGTGTTCGCCCGTCGCTTCGGGTTTAGCGTACGATTCCGTCGAATATACCGCCTTTACGCCGACGACTCCGCGTTTTTTCAGTTCGCGGCGCATAACTTTCGCAAGCGGGCAAACCGTCGTTTTTTCTATATCGTCTATCTTTAACGCGGTTATATCCGTTTTCCCGCCCGTGCCCATACACGTTACGACGGGAACGTCCGCCGCCTTTGCCCTGCATATAATTTCTATCTTGGCGGTTACGGTGTCCACGGCGTCTATTACGTAATCGTATACGGACAAGTCGTACTCGTCCGCGTTTTGCGGCAGATAAAAGACTTTTTCCGTAACGACTTCGATTTGCGGATTTATCGCGATTAGCCGCTTTTTAACGGCTTCCGTTTTGTCCTCGCCTATATTATTTGCGGTCGATATTATTTGTCTGTTTAAGTTAGTCTCTTCTACGACGTCGTTATCGAAAACGGTTATGCTTCCCACTCCCGCGCGGCACAACGCTTCCGCGGCAAAGCCGCCAACGCCGCCCACGCCGAATAGCGCGACTCTCTTATTTTTTAACGCTTCCGTCGCCCCGTCGCCTATTAAAAGAGCGTTTCTTAAAAAGGCTTTATCGGTTATCACAGTAAAGTTATTCCTTTCTTCTCGCAGTCGGCGATTATTTCGTCCGTCCATACGGACGATTGAACTTCGCCGATATGCGCTTTTTTAAGCAAGAACATACACAATCTCGACTGTCCTATGCCGCCGCCTATCGTGAACGGCAAGCGGTCGTGGCAAACGGCGTCGCAATAAGGATTGGCGAGTTTCCATATTTCGCGGCGTTCGTTTAATTGCTTAATTAAACTCTTAGAGTCGACTCTTATACCCATCGAAGATATTTCGAACGCCGAGCCTAAAACGTCGTTCCACAAAATAATATCGCCGTTTAATTTCCAATCATCGTAATCGGCGGCTCTCCCGTCGTGCGGTTCGCCGTCTCTGAGAGGCCAACCGATACGATGCAAAAACACCGCACCGTATTCTTTGGCGACTATGTTTTCGCGTTCTTTACGCGTTTTGTCGGGATATCTCGCCTCTAATTCTTTGGTGGTTATAAACGTTATTTTTTCGGGTAAATCGTTCTTTAATTCAGGATATTTCAAGGCAACCTTTTTCGCGGTTTTAAGAAGCGCTTTATAGATAGCCTTAACCGTCCGCTTTAAGCACATAAGCCTGCGATCTTCGCGGTTGATAATCTTCTCCCAGTCCCATTGATCGACGTAAATCGAGTGTACCGCATCGAGCGTTTCGTCTCTGCGAATTGCGTTCATATCGGTATATAAGCCGGTTCCCGCGGTAAAGCCGTATTTACCGAGAGCCATTCTCTTCCACTTTGCGAGCGACTGTACTATTTCGAGAGGTTTGTCGTCCAATTCTTTCACTCCGAAACTTACCGCTCTTTCCACACCGTTTAAGTTATCGTTAAGTCCGCTTTCGGGCGCGACGAACAACGGCGCGGATACGCGCGTTAAACACAGTTCTTTCGCGAGGTGTTTTTCAAACGTGTCTTTTACGAATTTAATCGCAACTTCCGTTTCTATCAAATTTAATTTCGATTGATATTCCATATTCTCACTTCCGTTTAATATTTTATAACGCCCTCATACAACGGGTATTTTTCTACTAACTTTGCGACTTCTTTTTCCGCGTAAGAAAACGCCGCTTCTTTTTCGTTTATTATTTTAACTATAATCTCCGCTACCTTTCTGCAATCGTCCTCGTTAAAGCCGCGGCTCGTAACGGCGGGCGTGCCTATTCTTATTCCGCTCGTAACGGCGGGTTTGCGTTTGTCGAACGGCACAGCGTTTTTGTTTACCGTGATATGTACCGCGTCGAGCATCGTTTCGAGTTCTTTACCCGTTACGTCTTTATCGCTTAAATCAATTAGCATAAGGTGGTTATCAGTTCCGCCCGACACGAGTTTAACCCCGCCGGCGATAAGCGTTTCGCTCATCGCTTGCGCGTTCTTTAATATACGCTTTTGATAATCGGTAAATTCGGGTTTCAACGCTTCGCCGAAAGCCGCCGCCTTTGCCGCTATTACGTGCATAAGCGGACCGCCTTGCGTTCCGGGGAACACCGCTTTATCTATCGCTTTCGCGTACTGCTCTTTACACATTATCATACCGCCGCGAGGTCCGCGCAAGGTTTTATGCGTAGTCGTCGTTACGAAATCCGCGTAAGGAACGGGCGACGGATGCAAGCCCGTCGCGACAAGCCCCGCTATATGCGCTATGTCGACCATCATATACGCGCCGACTTTATCGCATATCTCGCGTATGCGCTTAAAATCTATTACGCGCGGATAAGCGGACGCGCCGGACACGATTATTTTCGGTTTGCACTCTAAGGCAATTTTTTCCATCTCGTCGTAATCTATCGTGGCGGTATCTTCTCGGACTCCGTAAGGTACGGCGTTAAAATACTTGCCTGAAATCGCTACTGGACTGCCGTGCGTTAAATGCCCGCCGTGCGCGAGACTCATACCCATTATCGTATCGCCCGGGGAAAGCATTGCAAAATACACCGCGAAGTTCGCGTTCGCGCCGCTATGCGGTTGAACGTTGACGTGTTCCGCGCCGAACAGTTTTTTAGCGCGCTCTATCGCGAGATTTTCAACGACGTCGACGCATTCGCATCCGCCGTAGTATCTGTGCGCGGGATAACCTTCCGCATACTTATTAGTAAGCACGCTACCCGCCGCAAGCAACACGTTTTCCGACACGACGTTTTCGCTCGCTATGAGTTCGATATTCGTGTTAAGTCTTTTTTGCTCGCCGACTATCCCCGAAAAAAGTTCGGGATCGGCATTTTTAAATCCGCTGTAATCTATCATTTGTTTTCTCCTTTAAAGTTTAGGCTTTATACGTACGTTATAAGTTTTTCCGACAATGCGGCGGAACCGTTTAACCCCGTTGCTTTATCTATTAAATTTCCGTCTTTATATATAAGCAACGTCGGTATTACTTTTACTCCGAGTTCGTCCGCGAGTTCAGCGTTTTCGTCCACGTCCACGCATATCACTTTGATTTTGCCGCCAAGCGTTTTTTCAAAGTTTATAAGGACGGGCGTTTGCATTTTGCAAGGCGCGCACCACGCCGCCGTAAAATCCACAACGACGGGCACGTTCGATTTTAGTTCGTTATAATACTCCGTCTTGCTCGTTATTTTTATCATTTATCGTTTCTCCTTTCGGGAGAATTTCGACTATTTTCGCGCAGAATTTGTCGTTTTTACGCAATATTTTGTCGAAAACCCCTAAAACAGTATACCACAAAACGATAAAAATTAAACTAAGAAAAAGTATCCAAATATCTTTTTTAATAACGAATACGCTAATTACCGTCGCCGCGGCAATAAGCAATAACGGTATCAAAAACACCAGAAGCGAAGATAAAAGTTTTCCGCCGCCTTCGTTTTCGACGATTACCTCGTCGCCGACTTGCGCGCCGCAATCGTTTTTCGCGCGAAATTCCGTATACGCCGCGTTTTTGGGAAATAAACACATTCCGCATTTAGAACATTCGTCTTTTTTATCCACTCTTACGGAAGCGTATTCGCCTTCGATTTTCGTTACTTTGCCGTTTTCTCTCATAGTTCGTCCCCTCTTACCGTATTGACGAGTTCGTCAAAGGCTATCGTTTTCTCCGAGCCATCCGACATTCTTTTTAATTTGACGACGCCGCTGCGTAATTCGTCCGAACCGATAACGCCGACGTATTCCGCGCCGATTTTATCGGCGTACTTAAACTGAGATTTTATGCCGCGCCCCGCGTGATCGGTTTCCGCTATCACGCCCGCAAGTCTTAATTCGTTGGTTAAGACGAACGCTTTTTCCGCTTCTTTTTCACCCATAGGCGCGAGATATATTTTAACTCTCTCGTCGCTCGGAATTTCCGTTTCCGTATTTTCCAAAAGAAGAAGCAATCTCTCTATTCCCGCGGCAAAACCTATGCCTGCGACTTCGCCGCCGCCAAACTCGGATATGAGTTTATCGTAACGTCCGCCCCCGCATACCGTGCCTTGCGCGCCGATATTGTTCGACACGAACTCGAAAACGGTTTTCGTGTAATAGTCGAGTCCTCTGACTATTCCCGCGTCCACCTTAAACTCAACGCCCGCCGCGCTAAGAAGGCTCTTCACCTTTTCGAAGTGAGTCTTGCAATCGTCGCAAAGATAGTCGAGTATTTTAGGCGCTCCTTCCGTAATTTTTTTACATTCGGGATTTTTGCAATCGAGGATTCTCAACGGATTTTTTTCAAATCTGTCTTTACATAAATCGCACAGAGCGTCGTAGTTGTCGTGTAAATAAGACTTTAACGCCTCGTGATACGCGGCGCGACATTCTCTGCAACCTATACTATTTATATAAAGCGTAAGATTTTTCGCGCCTAAATTATCCAAGAAAGTTTTGGCAAGAATAATCGTCTCCGCGTCGGCGTCGGGTTTATCCGAGCCTAACGTTTCCACGCCGAATTGGTGAAATTCGCGAAGTCTGCCCGCTTGCGGACGTTCGTATCTAAAGCACGGCGTTATATAATACAGTTTTACGGGCATTGCGTAAGACTGCATTCCGTTTTCGACGAACGCGCGCGCAACGCCCGCCGTTCCTTCCGGCTTTAAGGTTACGCTTCTGTTGCCTTTGTCTAAAAAGGTATACATTTCCTTGTTTACTATATCCGTCGTTTCGCCTACCCCGCGAAGAAAAACTTCAGTGTGTTCGAAAGTCGGCGTACGAACTTCTTTTACGTTGAACGTTTTTGCGATTTTTCTCGCAGTTTCTTCGACGAACCGCCACTTATACGAGTCTTGCGGTAATACGTCTTTCGTTCCTTTCGGAATGTTTATCATAATGCACCCGTTTATAAAATGTATTTTTTCAAATCTTTGCTCTTATTTTCGACGCCGAGTTTGCTTTCGACGAACTTTTGGTCGATAACGATTTCTTTCTGCTCAGAGCCGTCCGCTTCGAAAGATATGTCGGCGAGCAACTCTTCCATAACCGTGTGAAGTCTTCTCGCGCCGATATCTTCGCTCGTGGCGTTCATACTTTCGGCAATGCCCGCGATCGCGTCGATCGCCTCTTCCGTGAATTTCAAATCCACCCCGTCCGTTTTAAGCAACGTCGCGTACTGCACGGTTATCGCGTTTCTCGGCGTAGTGAGTATTTCTATAAAGTCATTTTTGGTAAGACTGTTAAGTTCTACCATTATCGGGAATCTGCCTTGAAGTTCTGGAATTAAATCCGCAACCTTCGACACGTGGAACGCGCCCGCCGCTATAAACAATATATAATCGGTTTTTATCGCGCCGTACTTCGTCATAACGGTAGAGCCTTCGACGATGGGAAGAATATCCCTCTGCACGCCCTCTCTCGATATATCGTGCCCCGAAGCACCCGCGCTTTTTGCGGCGATTTTATCTATTTCGTCTATAAAGATTATGCCTTCTTGTTCCGCGCGGCGAATACCTTCTTCGTAAACGGCGTCGTTATCTATGAGTTTATCCGCTTCTTCGCTTAATAAAATTTCTCTCGCCTCTTTGACGGTGAGTTTACGTTTCTTTTTCTTTTTCGGGAACATATCTTCGAAAATAGAACCGAGACTTATTTGCGAACCGCCGGAAGTAAGTTCCATAGGCTTCATCGCGTCGATAACTTCGACGTCGATAAGTTCGTTATCGTAATACCCTTTTTTAAGCCCTTCCGCTATATTTTTTTCGAACGTGGCGTCGGGCGTTTCTCCCTTGTCCGCGCGTCTTACTTGCGCGACCGCTTTAACGAGTTTGGCGTTTACCTTCGCGCTCGCTTTTTCGGTAACCGTCTTAAACTTCTCTTCTTTGACGAGTCTGACGGAACATTCCGCAAGATCGCGTATCATAGACTCGACGTCTCTGCCGACGTAACCCACTTCGGTATATTTCGTCGCTTCGACTTTAATGAACGGCGCGCCGACGAGTTTAGCAAGCCTTCTCGCTATCTCGGTTTTACCTACGCCCGTAGGTCCTTTCATTATAATGTTTTTAGGCGTGATTTCTTCCATCTCCGCTTTCGTTAACAGACTTCTTCTGTAACGGTTTCTAAGCGCGATGGCAACCGCCTTTTTCGCTTCGTCTTGACCTATGATATATTTATCGAGTTCCGCAACTATTTGTTTAGGACTTAAATTCATAATAATTATACCTCCTTACAGCGTTTCGCATATAATGCGATCGTTAGTGAACACGCAAATTTCGCTCGCGATTTTAAGCGATTTTTTCGCTATCGTTTCCGCGTCGTAATCGGTTTCTTGATACATTGCGCGCGCCGCGGCGAGCGCGTAATTTCCGCCCGATCCGATAGCGCATACGCCGTCCTCGGGTTCTATTACTTCGCCCGTTCCGGATACGATTAAAAGCGTGTCTTTATCGGCGGTTATCATCATCGCTTCGAGTTTTCTCACTTTGTCGGTACGCCAAAGTTCCGCGAGTTCAACCGCGCTGCGCGTGAGGTTGCCCGAATACTTATTTAACATTTCTTCGAAACGCTCGGATAGCGTGAAAGCATCGGACACGGAGCCTGCAAAGCCGAAAATGACTTTCCCGCCGTATATGCGCCGCACCTTGACTGCGTTGTTCTTAAAAATAATTGACTGAGACATAGTAACTTGTCCGTCTCCCGCGATAGCGGTGCGACCGTCGCGCTTAACCGCACAAATCGTCGTTCCCATAAATTCGTTCATAAAATCAGTTCTCCTTGATAGTCGTTTTAAATTTCTCGATTGCGCCGAGACTTCTTAACGCTTGCAAGCGTTTTTTCTCTTTTTTATCGCGTATCACCGCGGGAAGCGGCGGGATAATTCCGAAGTTGGCGTTCATCGGTTGAAAATCTTCATTTTTCGTCGTAATATATTTTGCGAGCGCACCGCACACGGTTTCGTCGGATACGAGAATCGACGGTTTGCCGTTTATTTTCCGTTCCGCGTAAACGCCTGCCATAAGTCCGCTCATCGCGCTCTCCACGTACCCTTCGACACCCGTTATCTGCCCCGCCACGAAAACTTTCGGATGGTTTTTCAACGAATAGTCGGGCGATAAACACTGCGGCGAATTTATAAACGTATTGCGGTGCATCACGCCGTAACGCAGAAATTCCGCGTTTTTTAGGGCGGGTATCATAGAAAACACGCGCTTTTGTTCGCCCCATTTGAGATTGGTTTGAAAGCCCACGAGATTATACATCGTTCCGCTCGCGTTCTCTTTTCTCAACTGCAAGCACGCGTACGCCCATCTTCCCGTTCTCGGATCGGTAAGTCCTACGGGTTTTAACGGTCCGAACCTCAACGTATCCTTGCCTCTCGCCGCCATAACCTCGACTGGCATACACCCCTCGAATATCTCCGCTTTTTCGAAAGCGCGCGCGTCTGCGCGTTCCGCGGAAAGCAACGCTTCTATAAACGCTTCGTACTGCTCCTTGTTCATCGGACAATTAAGGTGATCTCCGTCGCCTCTGTCGTATCTGTCGCCCGCGAACGCTTCGTTCATATCTATTCCGTCCGCGGCGACTATCGGCGCGGAAGCGTCGTAAAAATGCAATTCTCCGCCAGACAACTCGCCTATTTTATCCGCGAGTCTACCGACCGTCAACGGTCCCGTCGCTATTATCGTATACTCGTCGGGATTTATTTCGCTTACTTCTTCGGATATAAAGGTTACGTTTTTAAGCGATTTGATTTTATCGGTTATATAAGCGGAAAACGCGTCTCTGTCCACCGCAAGCGCTCCGCCCGCGGGTACGCGCGTTTCGTCCGCCGCCTCTATAATAAGCGAGCCGAGTTCGCGCAATTCTTGCTTCAATAATCCCGCCGCATTGCCGTATACGTCGTTCGATTTTAGAGAATTGGAACACACGAGTTCCGCGAAATTCTCCGACGAGTGTGCCGGTGTAAACGACTTAGGTTTCACGTCGTACAGTTCGACGGCTATTCCGTTGTTCGCAAGATAGTACGCCGCCTCGCAACCGGCAAGCCCCGCGCCTATAACTTTGACTTTATCTTTATTCTTCACAGTAATCACAACTCTTTGTAGAACATTTTACTTTGCCGTCTACGGATACGAGGTACGCTCCGCACTTCGGACATTTTTTGCCCGTCGGCACGTCCCAACTCATAAACTTGCAATCGGGATAACCGGAGCAACCGTAAAACGTTTTGCCTTTTTTGCTCGTCATTTTTTTAGTGGGTTTACCGCATTCGGGGCAAACTCCTTCTACGTTTTCGGTAGAAAGACTGACGGTATGCTTGCATTTCGGATAATTCGAACACGCCAAGAATTTGCCGTAAGGACCTTCCCTTTCAACCATTATGCTGCCGCATTTAGCGCATATCTGATCGGTGGGAATGGCAACTTTCTCGTTTACGGGTTTAATATTTTTACATTCGGGATATTTAGAACACGCGTAATAGTTGCCGTATCTGCCGTTCTTTATTATCATAGGCGAACCGCACTTTTCGCATTTTACGTCGGTAAGTCTCGAATTTTCCAACTGTTTTTCGAAAGGTCCGTAAAACTCCGCGATGAGTTGATGCCAATCTTTCCCGTTCTCGCCTACGTCGTCGAGTTCGTTCTCCATTTTCGCGGTGAATCCGACGTCCATTATATCGGGAAAATACTTAACGAGAAAATCTATTAAAGCGTAACTCACGTCGTTCGGCACGAGATATTTTTTCTCTTTTCTGACGTATTCGCGCTTTTTATCCGTCAACTTCGCCATAATAGTCGCGTAAGTCGAAGGTCTGCCTATTCCTTTGTCTTCCATATTTTTAATAAGCGTCGCTTCGGTATATCTGACGGGCGGTTTCGTAAACTTCTGCTCTTTTACGAGTTTAAGCAAAGCAAGGTACTCGTTTTCGGTAAGCGGCGGTAATACCGCGTTTCCGCTATCCTCGTCCTCGTCTTTTTTCGTATCGTCGTAAACGACGGTGTATCCCTTAAACACGAGAGTTCTCCCGCTCGTTTTAAGCCCGTATTCGCCCGCTTTGACGTCTACCGACACGGCGTCGTATTTCGCTTCCGCCATTTGAGAAGCGATAAATCTATCGTATATCAGTTTATACAGTCTGAACTGATTTTTATCGAGAATATTTTTAACGCTTTCGGGCGTGCGGCGCACGTCTATGGGACGTATCGCTTCGTGCGCGTCCTGAGCGTCTTTTTTAGAACGGTAAAAATTCGGCTTTAACGGCGCATACGCTTCGCCGTAATTCTCTCTTATATACGCGAGCGCGGACGCTTGCGCTTCCGTGGATATTCTCACGGAGTCCGTTCTCATATACGTAATGAGAGCGACGTTGCCGTTCGGCGTTTCCACACCCTCGTAAAGGCGTTGCGCTATCTGCATGACTTGCGGAGCGGTGATGTTTAAGCGAATAGATCCGTCTTGTTGAAGAGTACTCGTTATATACGGCGCGGGCGCGTGCGATTTAACGGTACTGCGCTTTACCGCCGCCACCTTAAATTCCGCGCGATTTAAGTAATCCTCCGTATCCTTCGCCTCTTCGGCGTTAGACGGTTTGTATTTTTTGCCGTTCTTTTCGACGAGTAAAACCTTAAACGAATTTCCGCCTTCGGGTTTTACTTCGGCTTTTAAGTTCCAATACTCTTGCGGAACGAACGCCGATATTTCGCGTTCTCTGTCCACCACCATTTTTAACGCGACGGACTGAACTCTTCCCGCCGAAAGATTTTCGTTTAATCTGCAACTTGCCGCGGGCGAAACGCTATAACCGACTATTCTGTCTAATACTCTGCGTGCCTGTTGCGCGTTGACGAGATTCATATCCAACTTACGCGGATGTTCGAGCGCGTTTTTAACCGCTTTTTCAGAGATTTCGTTGAATTCTATTCTATGCGTGTCCTCTTCTTTAAGTTCGAGAACCTCCGCAAGGTGCCACGATATTGCTTCGCCCTCTCTATCAGGGTCGGTTGCGAGATAAATTTTTTCCGCTTTTGAAGCGTCGTCTTTAAGACGTTTTATGTCCGCTTTTTTATCCGGCGAGATTTCGTAAAAAGGTTCGAAGCCCTTGTCGATTTTTACGCCCATTCTATTGACGGGTAAATCTCTGACGTGCCCTTTCGACGCGTCGACTTTATACCCGCCTTTCAAAAATTTTTCGATGGTTTTTGCCTTGTGAGGCGATTCCACTATTATAAGTTGCATTTATCTCTCCTATGATTTACGTATAAGCCCGTACACGTTCACACCGTTTTTCACGACGACGCCCTTTATTTCGAGAACCGAAAGCAAGCCCGCCGTTACGAAGGTTTCTTTACCCGTCAATCGGCTTATTTCTTCTATATGTTTTTCGCCGTCGCGAAGAACGTTTACTATTTGCGTCTCGTCGGTCGAGAGCGCGATTTTCTTTTCTTTACTTTTAACGCCGTAATAGTCAAGCACGTCTTTCGGCGTATCGCATAACGCCGCTCCGCGTTTTATAAGGTCGTTACAACCTTCGCCCGACTCTACTCCCACGCCGTACGGCACGGCGAACAAGTCTCTTCCGTATTCCTCGGCGTATTCCGCGGTGTAAAGCGTTCCGCTTTTCTTTCTCCCGCTAACTACGAGTACACCGTCGGATAACCCCGCGATTATTCTGTTTCTGACGGGGAACATATACCTCTCCGCTTTCGTTTCCGGCGGAAATTCCGCTATAGCAAGTCCGTTTTCGGCAATCCTTTCGATAAGCCCCGCGTTTGCCGCGGGATATATTCTGCCTAGTCCGCCCGCGACTACGGATATCGCTTTTCCGTTTACGTCGAGCACGGATTCTAACACTGCCGAATCGACTCCCTCCGCTATGCCCGTCGCAAGAACGAACCCCGCCTCTGACAACTCTTTCGCAAAATCCCGTGCGATCGCTATTGATACGGGTATACTCTTTCTGCTTCCCACCATCGCGAACGTCTTTTCGTTTAACAACGACGCGTTGCCCTTTGCGTAAATAACTATCGGATATAACGGCGTGTTAAGCAGTTTTTGCGAATAACTTTCCGATAAATACGTTACCGCGGTTATACCCTTTCTTTCGAGATTTTCGCAAACCGACTCGGCGTAACCGTCGCCGCTCGCGTTTTTCATCGTTGCGTATACGTTTTCGCCGAGCGCCGTTTTTATATAACGCTCGTTTTGTTCGACGGCGGTCTTAAAATCCGTCGCGGAAGCAAAGGATTCCGCCAATATCTTTTTATGTTTATACTCTAACCCGCAAAACGAGTCGAGCATTATAACGCGTAATTCCGCTTTCGAGTATTTCATAATCTTACGAATGTCTGTAACTTATCGCTTCTAAAACGTGTTCCGCTTTTATATCGACGGACAACGACATATCGGCGATCGTTCTCGCCACCTTGATAATCCTGCTTCTCGCGCGCGGCGATAAATGCAAATTATCGTAAGCCGATTTCAACAACGCTTCACACTCGCGCGACAAAACGCAATATTTTGCCAACTGTCTTTCGCCCATATCGGCGTTGGTTTTAACGCGATCTTCGTTTTCGAAACGCTTTTGTTGAATTTTCCTCGTTCTGTTGACGCGTTCTCTCACCGTCGCGCTCGTTTCCGACGCCTCGTCCAACGAGAGTTCCGCGTATTTAACTTCGTCTACCTGCACTTGAATGTCTATCCTGTCGAGAAGCGGCCCCGATATGCGCGCTTTATACTTCGCTATTTGCGCCGAACTGCAAGTGCATACCTTGTTTTCCGAACCGAGATTGCCGCAAGGACACGGATTCATGCTTCCGCAAAGAATGAAGTTCGCGGGGTATTTTACCGCACCCGTGGCGCGCGTTACCGTTATCGAGCCGTCCTCTAACGGTTGCCGCAACGATTCTAACGTCGATCTCGCGTATTCCGGCATTTCGTCCAAAAACAAAACGCCGTTATGAGCGAGGCTTATTTCCCCTGGTTTTATTCCGCTTCCGCCGCCCGTCAGCGAAACGGTCGTCGCGGTGTGATGCGGAGTTCTGAAAGGACGCTTGGTTACTATTCCGTCGCTATCCGACAAAATGCCCGCCACCGAGTGAATTTTCGTAGTTTCGAGTGCTTCTTCGAAAGTCATATCCGGCATAATAGTCGGAATGCATTTCGCGAGCATCGACTTACCCGTCCCCGGTGCGCCTACGAACATTACGTTATGGCCGCCCGAGACGGCTATTTCAAGTGCGCGCTTTGCGACTTTTTGCCCTTTTACGAAAGACAAATCCGCTTCGTAACGATTTTTGCCTTTCCCGACGTTATAATCGCGATGCGCCGACGGTTCGATGGGAATTAACCCCGACAAATGGTCGATAACCTCGGCGAGGTTGTCCGCGGCGTATACTTCTACGCCCGACACGTACGACGCTTCCGCTTCGTTGCCGCGCGGAATAATAAACTTCTTAAAACCTTGTTCCTTTGCGGAAATAAGTATTGGTAGAACGCCGTTTATTCTACGCAGATTGCCGTCGAGAGAAAGTTCGCCGACGAGTACGTCGTCGCCCGAATAAATAAGTTGCCCCGTTGCCACCAACACGCCGACGGCGAGCGGCAAATCGAACGCCGATCCTTCCTTTTTTACGTCCGCGGGAGCGAAGTTGGCGGTTATCTTCCGAGCGGGTACTGCTCTTCCGCAATTTTTAATCGCCGCGCGAACGCGGTTGCGAGATTCCTTTACCGCCGTATCGGCAAGACCTACTACGTCGAACGCAGGCAAACCGCTTCCGCAATCCACCTCGACTTCGACGGGTATTCCCGTAAGTCCGCTTAGCGCAAAACTTTTTATTTTAGCAATCATACACTCTACCTCGTTCGTATTCGCCGAAACGCGCGGTTTTTTTTACGTCTTACGCGCTCGGCAAACTCGCCCCCTTTTTAAAATACTCTTACAGTTTATCACATTTCGAAAAAAAAGTAAACGAAAAAAAAGAACTTACCGTTAATTTAAGGTAAGTTCTTAATCTTTTGCGTAAAATTATCTCGCCGCTTCTTTAACTTTGGCGGCTTTACCCGTTCTTTCTCTCAAATAGTAGAGTTTGGCGCGGCGAACCTTACCTTTTCTCACTACCTGAATATCCGCCACTTTGGGCGAATGTACGGGGAACGTCTTTTCTACGCCTACGCCGAAAGACAAACGTCTTACGGTGAAGGTTTCGGATATACCGCCGTTCTTTCTGGCGATGACGATTCCTTCGAATGCCTGTAATCTTTCCCTGTCGCCTTCGATAACCTTTACCATTACTTTAACGGTATCGCCTACGGAAAACTCGGGTACGGATTGTTTTAAGTTCTCTTGATTGATTGCTTCTATAATTTTGCTCATTGTGCTTTAACCTCCTATAAACTAAACGTTCATTGCCGAATTTTTTGCAAGCGGAACGTCCGAAAGCCTATATACTATATCATATTTTCACGTGCAATGCAAGCGTTTTTCACGGCTTTTTTCTTTTTTCGCGCGGATTCGCGATTTTTTTATTACTCCGCGCACTCACGGCATATTTTTTCTCAAAGAGTCTCACACTATGCGTATGACGGTTATTTTTATTAGAACGCTTATAACTTTTATCGCGCTCGTTATCGTTATGCGGCTTATGGGAAAAAGACAAATCGGCGAAATGCAACCCTTCGAATTTATCGTAACGTTGATAATTGCCGATCTTGCGTGCGTGCCGATGGCGGACGTATCCATTCCGCTCGTTTACGGGCTCGTTGCGGTGTTCACGTTGTTTATTCTGCATCAAATACTGTCGCTCGCGGAACGTTCCGGCGACGTCGCGAAAAAGATAATCTCGGGAAAACCGAGTCTCGTTATCAATAAAGACGGAGTAAACTTCGGCGAACTCAAACAGAACAATATGGACGTCGAGGACTTAATAGAGTCTATGCGCGCGGCGGGATATTTTTCCCTCGACGACGCGGACTACGCGATATTCGAAAGCAACGGAAAACTGTCCGTATTCGAAACGGAAAGAAAATCCGATCGCGGAACTTCTTTACCGATTATCGTCGTCAACGAAGGCAAAACGGTAAAGCGTAATTTAAGCGTGCTAAAAACCGACGAAAAAGCACTCGACGATTTTTTAAGCAAACAAGGAACGAGCGAAAAAGCGGTGGAAGTTATGACTGTGGACGGCAACGGGCGGACTTACTTAAAAGTCAAAAACGAAAAATTCACGATAAACGAGTACCCTCTGCCCGAAGGAGTGAAATGGTAAAATGTTAAAAACAGTTATTTCAACGCTCGTCGTCGCGGCGATTTTAGTTTGCGGCGCGATATACGAGGCGAACTTTACGAAAAAACAATTCAGCGAACTCGGCGTGGTTTTAGAAACGCTTTACGAAAAGACAGACGAGAAAATCGCGACGGAGGACGACGTTTACGCCGTTCAAAAAAATTGGCTTAAAAGAAAGAAGTATCTGCATATATTTATTCCGCATAACGAAATAAAAGAAATAGACTTATGGCTCGCGGAATCGGTTAAACTCGTGCGCGACGAAAAATGGGAGGACGCCCTCTCTAAAATCGAAGTATTAAAGGAACTTACCGAACAAATACCAAAAACTTTCGCCGTTTCCGTGGAAAATATTTTTTAGCCTTGACATTACGCCGCGATAGTGTTACAATAAAGTAACGGAGATTTATTATGAAAGGATTTAAGAACGTTATCGCTTACGTAGAAAACGAAGGCATTATCAACTGCGACGTAGCCGTAGAAAACGGCATAATCGTAAAAGTAGGACAAAACCTCGGTATAACCGAACCTTTTCCTTATCACAAGGGCGAAATAGTTTTACCCGGGTTTATCGACGAACACGTTCACGGCGCGAACGGCGCGGACGCGATGGACGGAACCGTCGAAGCGTTATCCACCGTCGCCGACGCTCTCGCGAGAGAAGGAACGACGGCGTTTCTCGCGACGACTATGACGCAAAGCAAGGAAAACATTTTAGCCGCCTTATCCGCGGTTAAGAGTTATACCGAAAGCAAAGTTTCAAGCGGTGCGGAAATAATCGGCGTACACTTAGAAGGTCCGTTTATATCGGAGAAGCATATCGGCGCGCAACCGCTTAAATATTTATCAGATCCCGACGCGGAAGTTTTCGACGAATACTTAAAGGCCAGCGGCAATAACATAAAAATCCTTACCCTCGCCCCCGAAGAACACGGCGCGGACGTACTTATAAAAAGATTGCGCGAGTGCGGCGTTCACCCGAGCGCGGGACACACGGACGCGGGATACGCCGACGTTATGGAGGCAAAACGCTTAGGACTCGACGCCGTTACGCATACGTATAACGCGCAACGTGGACTTCACCACAGAGAAATCGGTGTGGTCGGAACGGCACTTTTAGACGACGACTTATACGCGGAAGCCATTTGCGATCTCGTGCATTTATCCGCTCCCGCGGTTAAACTTCTCGTTAAAAACAAGCCGAAAGATAAACTCGTGCTTATAACGGATTCTATGCGCGCTAAATATCTCCCCGACGGCGAAAGCGAACTCGGCGGACAAAAAGTAATCGTAAAAGACGGAGAAGCGCGACTCGAAAACGGCGCGCTCGCGGGAAGTATTCTCAAAATGAACGACGCAATAAAAAATCTCGTCTTAAAACTCGACGTACCGTTTACGGTTGCGGTGGATTACGCGTCGGCGAACCCCGCCAAGCATTTGGGATTATTCGATAAACTCGGCTCTATAAAAGTAGGCAAGCGCGCAAACTTCTGCGTGCTCACCGAAGAGTTCGGCGTTTCGTTGACGGTAAGAGACGGCAACGTCGTTTATAAAGCCGAAGAGTAAAATATTTAACCTAAAAAATTATACGACAAAAGCCGCTCGAAACGAACGTTTTAAGCGGCTTGTATCTTTTAAATTCAAGAACCCGTCAACCGTTAATTAGTCATTCTTTTCTTTTTTGGCGGTGTCGATAACCTGTTTGCCGTCGTAGTACCCGCACTTTTTGCAGACCTTATGGGGCGCTTTAAGTTCGTGGCACTGAGGGCATTCCGCTAAGTTGGGAGTTTCTAACTTCCAATTAGCAAATCTGGTATTCGTTCTTTGTTTTGAGGTTTTGCTTTTCTGTACAGCCATTTTACTTTACCTTCCTTATTTTTCGCATTTACATTGAGCGACGTTTAAGTTTACGCCGCACCCCGCGCAAATTCCTTTGCAATCGTCTTTGCATAAAAACTTGACGGGCACGTTCATTATTATAGTATCGTCTACGATTTTGCCGAGGTCTATTTTATCGTTCGTTACGGGATAACCGTTTTCCTCTCCCGCGGTCTCGTTAAATTCCGCGACGAAAGTTCTTTCCGCGTCGTCAAGACAACGCGTACATTCTCCGCGCACCTTAAAAACGACTTCGCCGCAAAGTTCCGCACTATGGTCGCCGATGAGATATATCTCGCCTTCAACTTTAATCGGACTTACGACGTCCGCGCTCGGAATATCCGATAACGTCGTTTCGGGCGTATACTCGAAGAAAAAACTTTCTTCGGTTTTACCCGCTTTTTTTAACTCTTTTAAATCAAGAATCATAGAACCCCTTTAACGTAGCCTTAAAAGTATAAACTATTGCCGCGCAAAAGTCAACGGTTTTATAGCATTTTTTCTTTTTACGGCTTTAAATTTCGTTTATATTACTTCGAAGCGGTCAAATCGCGCGTTTCTCTGGCGATAGAAAGTTCTTCGTTGGTGGGAAGAACCATAATTTTCACTTTGGAGTCGTCGGTGTTTATAAAGCCTACGCCGCCTTCGTACTTCTCGTTCTTTTCTTTATCGAACTTCGCTCCGCAGTAATCCATACCTTCCATAACCATTTCGCGGACTCTGAAAGAGTGTTCGCCTATGCCGCCCGTAAAGACGATTGCGTCCGCGCCGCCCAATACGGCAATATAACTTCCGACGTACTTTTTAACTCTGTACGCAACCATTTCGATAGCAAGTTTCGCGCGTTCGTCGCCCGCGAGCATAGCCTCCGTGTTGTCGCGCATATCGCTGGACTTTCCGCTGATGCCGAGCATTCCGCATTTTTTATTGAGGTAATTTACGACTTCTTCGGAGGTAAGGTTTAACTTCGCTCTCATAAAGTCGACCGCGGCGGGATCTATATCGCCCGAACGCGTTCCCATTACCAAGCCTTCGAGCGGTGTGAAGCCCATAGAAGTGTCTTGGCATTTTCCGTCTTTAACCGCGGATATCGACGAACCGTTGCCGAGGTGGCAAACGATGATCTTAGCGTTCTTGTCGCCGAGAATTTTAGCCGTTTCTTCAGAAACGAATTTATGCGACGTACCGTGGAAGCCGTACTTTCTAATTTTGTACTTGTCGTACACTTCGTACGGTATTCCGTACATATAGGCTTTCGCGGGCATCGTAGAGTGGAACGTCGTGTCGAACACCGCAACCATCGGAACGCCGGGCATAACTTCCATACAACTCTTTATGCAAGCGATTTC
>CAZNWP010000006.1:0-32289 GCA_964576995.1 uncultured Christensenella sp.
AATATATACTACGGAGTTGTTATGATAAAAAAATTTTACGTCGGAGGAATGACTTGCACCGCTTGTTCGTCCGGAATAGAAAGGGCGGTTAAAAGGCTTGACGGAGTAAAATCCGCCGTCGTGTCTTTAATGGCTAAAACTCTCGTCGTCGAATACGACGAAAACTTGCTTACGCTCGAAAAAATTATAAACACGGTGGAGAGTTTAGGATACACCGCTTCCGCGGAGTTTAAGGGGAGCGCCGACGATACCGCGAAAAAACTTAAATTGCGTTTTATATTTTCCGCGATATTGTTGGTTCCGCTAATGTTTTTTTGTATGGGCGGCGAAAAACTGTTTCCCAATTTAGAGCGTAAATATAACTTACTCGTTCAAGCGATAATAGCCGCGGCGGTAATCGGCGTCAACTTCAAGTTTTACGTAAGCGGATTTCGTGCGATTAAAAATCTTTCGCCGAATATGGACACGCTCGTGTCGCTCGGTTCTGCGTCCGCATTTCTTTACAGTTTCGTCTTTACAATATTGCTTTTTGCGGGAAAGCCGCTTGTCGGACACGTGTTTTACGAATCGTCCGCAATGGTTTTAACTCTCGTAACTTTGGGTAAATGGTTAGAAGAGTTAAGCAAGAGAAAGACGGGCGAGGAGATAGACAAACTCACTAAAATGATTCCCGATACGGTTACGGTGATAAAGGACGGCGAAGAAAAAGTCGTTATGACTTCCGCTCTTAACGCGGGCGACGAAGTAGTGTTGCGCAGCGGAGATTTTTCGTCTGTCGACGGAATTGTTATAGAAGGATACGCGGGCGTCGATAAATCCGCGATAACGGGCGAAAGTTTACCCGTTGAAACGGTCGTCGGCGATAGCGTGTGTTCGGGGAGTATAATTAAAACGGGATATTTACACGTTAAAGCGGATAAAGTCGGCGGGGAAACGTTTTTCTCGCGCATAGTGGAGATAGTAAAAACGGCGGGCGCGAGCAAAGCCCCCGCTCAAAAGTTCGCGGATAAAGTGTCGGCGGTATTCGTTCCGACGGTAACGCTTATTGCGCTTGCGGCGTTTATCGTTTGGTTTATTATAGGCGGAGCGTATTCGGCGTTTAAGTACGCGATAACCGTTCTCGTCGTCTCTTGTCCGTGCGCGTTGGGGTTGGCAACGCCCGTCGCCGTTATGGCTGCAACGGGTAAAGCCGCTTCGCTCGGCGTGTTGTATAAAGACGCGGAATCGTTACAAAAAACGGGCAAAGTTAAATGCGTGCTTCTCGATAAAACGGCGACGATAACCGAAGGACTTCCGAAAGTTACCGATTTTATAAATTTTTCGGCGATACCCAACGAGCGTATTTTCGCGGTTGCTTCCGCGCTCGAACGCGAATCCGATCACCCGCTTAAAAGCGCGGTAACCGAGTTTTGCGGTAAATCCGAATTGAAAATCGAAAAGTTCGAATACGTCGTCGGGAAAGGCGTTATCGGCGAAATTGACGGAGAAAAATATTATCTCGGTAATTTTAAGTCCGTTAAATACGATCGTCGTTTTTACGGTAAAACGGTTATAACGTTATCCGACGGAGTGGACGTTCTCGCCGTGTTCGGAATAGCAGATTCCGTCAAAGACGGAAGCGTGGCGGCTATAAAAGAACTTAACGCGGGCGGAATAACTACCGTAATGATTACGGGCGACAACGAAAGCGCGGCTCGTCGCGTTGCGGAGGAAACGGGTATTAAAGAATACCGCGCGGAAATTCTTCCCGAGGGCAAGGCTGCGGAAGTCGAAAAGTATAAGCAAAAAGGCTTGCTGACTTCGTTCGTCGGCGACGGGATAAACGACAGTCCCGCGCTTAAAACGGCGGACGTCGGCGTGGCTATCGGTACGGGAACGGAAGTCGCGATAGAAAGTGCGGACGTAATATTGGTAAACGGCAGTTTGACCGCTTTATGCGACGCGGTTAAAATCGGCAAAAAGGCTACGGGTATTATAAAAGGCAACCTTTTTTGGGCGTTCTTTTACAACGTTTTATTTATACCCGTCGCGGCGGGCGCGTTCGCGGGAATCGGCTTTACGTTCGAGCCGTGGATGGCGTCTGTGTGTATGTGTTTAAGTTCGTTGTTCGTTGTAACTAACGCGCTAAGAATAAGGCGTTACGATGGCAAGAAGTCAAGAATAAGCGATAAAAAGCAAGGAGTAAAAATGAAAGTTAAAATAGACGGTATGATGTGTAAGCATTGCGCGGGCAAGGTAAGCGAAGCCTTGTCGGCGGTGAACGGTGTTAAAAGCGTGGTTATCGACTTAAAAAAGAAGCGCGCTATAATAGAGGGCGAACCGTTAGAGAGCGACGTGAAAGCGGCGATCGAAAACGCGGGGTACGGTTTTATCGGTATAGAAAAGTAACGGAGAGCGGTTTTGGAACGGGTTTATTGCTGTATCGACTTAAAGAGTTTTTTCGCGTCGGTCGAGTGCGTCGAAAGGGGACTCGATCCCTTTAAGGAAAATCTCGTTGTTGCCGATCCCGAACGTGGAGACGGTACGATTTGTCTTGCCGTAAGCCCCGCTATGAAAGCCGCGGGCGTTAAAAACCGTTGCAGAGTATTTGAAATTCCGAAAAACGTCAAGTATATCACGGCTAAACCGCGAATGAAACTGTATATGGAAAAATCGCTTGAAATTTATTCCGTATACTTAAAGTATATAAGCCCCGACGATATTTTGGTTTATTCGATAGACGAATGTTTTATTGATTTAACCGATTACGTAAAGATGTACGGTAAGACCGCGAGGGAACTTGCGAAACTTTTAACCGAGGAAGTTTATAAAACGACTGGCATACGCGCCGCAGCAGGCGTGGGGACTAATATGTTCCTTGCGAAAGTCGCGCTCGATATTACCGCTAAGCATGCCGCGGACTTTATGGGCTATCTCGACGAAGCGGAATTTAAGAAAACTATCTGGCGGCACAGACCGATAACCGACGTTTGGAATATAGGACCGGGGATTGCCGAGCGACTTAAAAAATACGGCGTGTACGATTTGTTCGGAATAACGCAAATGCCCGAATACGCACTGTATCGCGAATTCGGCGTAAACGCGGAACTCATAATAGATCACGCTAACGGAATAGAACCTTGCACGCTTAAAGCCGCGCGAGAGTATAAATCGAAAACCGCGTCCGTATCGAACGGGCAAGTTTTGTTTTCGGATTACGATTACGAGGACGCGTTTATGTTGGTTAAAGAGATGGTAGAAGGCTTGGTTTACGATATAACGGATAAAAACCTCGTAACCGATTCCGTATCTTTTTACGTCGGATTTGCGGATAGAACGCTTCCGATTCGCGGCGGCACGACGAAAATCGCCGCGTATACCGATTCTTACAATAAAATAATTCCGTACTTCGAGAAGTTGTATAAAAAGTTTGCGGACGTTGGTATGAAAATTCGACGGCTCAATGTCGGACTTAATAACCTCGTGCATAAAGATTACGTCGTTTACGACTTGTTTTCAAACAGAGAACAGGACGAAAAGGAAAGCGCGCTTAAAAAAGCGGTGATAGACGTAAAGAAAAAATACGGGAAAAACGCGTTGCTTCGCGGAATAAGTTTTCAAGACAAAGCGACGGCGAGAGAACGAAATAAAATGATAGGCGGACACAATGGCGGAGAGACGTAAAATGACGATGGAAGAACGCGCGAAGCAATTCGCGCCGTTTGCCGCGCTTAAAGGTTACGAAGAAATGATAGAACGCGCGGGCGTAGTCGTTGCGGAACGGAAAACCTTGACGGACGAGCGCGCGGAAGCGTTATCGCAAACCGTGGCGCAACTCAAAAAAGGCGATATGATAAAAGTCGTTTATTACTCGGACGGAAAATACGTTACGTCGACGGGAATACTTTCGCGTTTAGACGAAACGACGCGCGTTTTGTTCGTCGTAAAAACGAAAATTAAATTCGACGATATATACGATATAGAAAAGGTGTAAAAATGCAATTGATATTAGCGAGTAACTCTCCGAGAAGAAAGGATATTTTAAGCAAGCATGGATTTAAGTTTACAGTGATAAAGAGCGGATATTCGGAGTCCGACGGAAAAGATCCCGTGTCGACCGCGGTGAACAATGCGAAAGGTAAAGCGCGCGACGTGTTCGACGGATTGAAAGATAAAAACGAGGTTGCCGTCCTCGGCGCGGATACCGTCGTTTTTTACGACGGCGAAATTTTGGGTAAGCCGAAAGACGAGAACGCCGCCGTGAGCACGCTTAAAAAATTATCGGGAAAGACTCATAAAGTGGTTACGGGATATTCCGTCGTTACGCGCGAAAAAACGATTAGCGGGTACGACGTCTCCGCAGTTACTTTTAACGAATTGTCCGACGATTTAATTCGCGAATACGTTAAATCGGGGCTTGCGACGGACAAGGCTGGAGCGTACGGAATACAAGACGGATTTCCGATCGTTAAAGCGTATAGCGGCGATTTGGAAAATATAATCGGTTTGCCGTTCAAAAAAATAAAAGATATTATTAAAACTTATGCCGAATAATATTTTATTCGGTATTTTTTATTGTGTTTTTTTTAAAAATATAGTAAAATAATACGTAACGATTAAAACGCAAGGAGAATAAAGTTGTTTCGTTTCGGCGAGAAGATGGAAAAAATTAAAGCAAACTGCGTAAACCCCGTCGTGTTAGCGTTCGTGGGCGACGCCGTGTACTCGCTTTTCGTCAGAGAGCGGCTCGCGTTCGTCAACGACGGAAAGGCGGGCGAACTCAATAAACTTGCGGTAAAAGAAGTCAACGCTCAGGCTCAAGCGGAGTTTATAAAAGAACTTCTGCCGAGTTTAACCGAGGACGAACTCGCGATATTCAAGCGCGCGCGCAACGCGAAAAAAACGACTCGCGCGAAAAACGCGAGCGTTGCGGATTATAATTTATCCACGGGATTCGAGGCGGTTTTAGGCTTCTTATATATGACGGGTAACACCGAAAGATTAGATTTTATACTTAATAAAGGAATCACGAAATGAAAATCGAAGGCAGAAACGCGGTTTACGAACTGCTAAAAACGGACAAAGAAATAGACAAGGTACTCGTTCAGAACGACCTTAAAGACGACGCGAGCAAACGTCTTATAAACGTAATGCGTTCGCATAAAGTAAAAGTGCAACTCGTCGATAAATACGTTATCGAGAAAGAAAGCGAAAGTAAGCGCAATCAAGGTTTTATCGCTTTTACTTCCGAATACGAATACACGGACTTATACGACCTTTTAGACGCGACGAAAGATAAAGACGGATTTATCGTCGTGCTTAACGAAATTCTCGATCCGCACAATCTCGGCAGTATAATAAGGGTATGCGAATGTGCGGGCGTCGACGGATTAGTTATCGCGAAAGACCGTTCCGCGTCCGTGTCCGATACGGTTATGAGAATATCGGCGGGAGCGGCAAATCACGTTAAAATCGCGAGGGTTACCAATATAAATAACGCGATAGATAAATTAAAAGAAGAAGGATATTGGGTGTACGCCGCGGAGGTAGGCGGAGCAAGTCTTTATAAATCTAACTTGAAAGGCAAACTTTGTCTCGTTATCGGCGGAGAGGATAGCGGAGTAAAACGCTTGACGAAAGAAAAATGCGACGGAATACTTTCTATTCCGATGTTCGGCAAAGTCAACTCGTTAAACGCGTCCGTCGCGTGCGGCGTAGTCGTTTACGAAGCGGTTAGACAAAGGGGCGAATAATGGCGGAAACGGGTAAAACCTCCGTCGAAGATTATACCGACGAAGAACTCGCCAAAGAGGCGAAGAACGGCGATAACGCGGAAAGGGCTTTGACCGAAATATTCAAACGTTACAGATACGCCGTCAATTCCGTAGCACGCTTATATTTTTTAAGCGGCGGAGAAACCGACGATCTCGTTCAAGAAGGGCAGATAGGAATTTTCCGCGCGATAATGACTTATAACGGAAATTCCGCTTTTAAGCCTTACGCGTTAAAGTGTATAAAAACGCATATATTGTCCGCGATTAAACATTCTAACCGCGAAAAAAACAAACCGCTTAACAATCCCGTGTCGCTATCCGTAGGCGACGGCGACGACGCGGACAAAAGCGAATTGATGCGCGGCGCGAGTTCCGATCCCGAAGAGGCGTACATAAATAAAGAAAACGAAAAAGAACTCGTATCTTTAATAAAAGAATCTTTAAGCAAACTCGAATACGACGTTTTAGTTTATTATTTGCAGGGATATACTTATTCGGAAATAGGTAAAAAAACTGGCAAAAACGTCAAATCGGTCGATAACACCGTTCAGAGAATAAGGAGTAAAATAAACGCGGCAAAACAAGCGTAACGGAGGAAAACTATGTCTTATCTCGCATTGTACAGAAAATACAGACCTACGCGGTTCGAAGATTTAATAGGGCAAGAACACGTCGTAAAAACGCTCGTTAATCAGATAGAAAGCGGAAGGCTCGGACACGCGTATTTATTTACGGGTACGCGCGGAACGGGCAAGACTACCGTGGCGAAAATATTCGCTAAAGCAATAAACTGCGAACACCCCGTAGACGGTTCTCCGTGCGGAGAGTGCGAAGCGTGCAAAGCCCTCGCCGATCCGTCCAATATCGACGTTTTAGAGATAGACGCGGCGTCTAATAATGGTGTAAACGAAATTCGAGAGTTGCGCGAGAACGTGCAATTTCCGCCCGCCTCGGTTAGATATAAAGTATATATCGTAGACGAAGTTCACATGTTGTCGGGTGCGGCCTTTAACGCTTTATTAAAGACGCTCGAAGAACCTCCGTCTCACGCCGTGTTCATACTCGCCACCACCGAAGCGCATAAAATTCCCGCGACTATTCTTTCGCGTTGTATGCGTTTCGATTTCCGCCTCGTTCCCACCGAACGCATAGCGGAACTTATATCAAAGATATACGACGAACAAGGCAAAAAGTACGAAAAAGAAGCGATAACCGCCATAGCGAAAGCGGGCGAAGGAAGCGTTAGAGACGCGTTGTCCGTCGCGGATATCGCGATTTCGTGCGGAGAGGGAACGCTTACTTACGACGACGTAAACGACGTACTCGGCGCGTCTAATTTCGACGTGCTCGCGGGCTTTACCGATAACGTTTTGACGGGTAACGCGGGCGGCGTGCTGAAAACGATAGACGACCTTGCTTCTATGGGTAAGAGTATGGGTTTTTTGATAAAAGACGTTACCGCCATATTGAGAGATTTATTAGTGGTGAAAACTTGTTCGGACGCGGCGAAGATTCTCGCCGTTCCCGCCGCGAGAATTCAAATACTTTCAAGTCTTGCGGAAAAGACGAACGAACAGAGACTTCTTAGAATACTCGGAATATTCGCGGACGCGGAAAACTCGCTTAAATATTCTCCGCGCCAACGCACGGTGTTCGAAACCGCGGCGATAAAAGCGACTCGTCCCGACACGGATTACGACTTCGATGCATTGTTGTCGAGAGTTAAAACCTTAGAAGAAAAATTAGAAAAAGCGAATTTCTCCGCTGCTGCGGCAATTCCCGCGGTAACTCTTGCGGAAACGACCGTAAACGTTCAAGAAACGCCGATTGGTACTAACGAAGAACGAATAGACGAACCTATGATTTTGCCGGAGACTAGCGAAACTCACCCCGTATGCGAGGTGAAGTTATCCGATTTTACCGATGAAGAGATAAAAGGCAAAATGCTTACGGGATTGAGGAAATCGGGGAGCGAAATGCTTTCTATAATAGCGCGAAACGTGGACGTAAAGGCGCGCGGAAATACGGTATATCTCGCGCCGCGTAGCGAAGAGGACGAGCGCATTTTATTAAAAGAAACCAGTCTTGATACGATAAAAGAAGCGTTAAATGACTTCGGCGACGTTACCGTCGCGGTGAAAGAACGTAACGACGCGAAAGCGCAAGAAGAAATCGAAGAGGCGACCGACGATATAAGAAAAATCTTCGGCGAAGATATAGTAATTATAAAATCTTAGTAAATAAATAAAATTCAAGGAGATATATAAATATGGGATACAGAGGCGGATTCGGCGGCTTTGGCGGCGGCGGAATGGGTAATATGCAAAACCTTATGAAGCAAGCGCAGAAAATGCAAGAAGAAATGCAAAAGGCGCAAGCGGAACTCGAAGAAACCGAGGTTGAGGGAACGAGTGGCGGCGGACTCGTAAAAGTTACCGTTACGGCTAAAAAAGTCGTTAAGGGTATAACGATAGACAAAAACGCGGTAGATATAGACGATCTTACGATGCTCGAAGATCTTATTATCGCCGCGCTTAACGACGCTTATGGTAAAGCGGACGAGGTTTGCAGCGAAAAACTCGGCGCGTACGCGGGATTAGGCTTATAATATGAAGGTTTTTATCGAACCGATAGGCAAACTCATAAACGAGTTTTCAAAACTACCGGGGGTAGGCGCAAAAACGGCGCAACGTTACGCGTATAAAGTTATAAATATGTCGGAAGAAGAAGCCTCGAGTTTTGCCGACGCTATTAAGTCTGCAAAAAAGAACGTACATTACTGTAAAATATGCGGTAATTTTTCCGAGGGTGAAATATGCGACGTATGTAAAACGCGTTCGCAATCGGTAATATGCGTCGTTAAAGAACCGAAAGACGTTATCGCGATAGAAAAACTCAACGAGTTTAACGGCGTGTATCACGTCTTGCACGGAACTATTTCTCCGCTTGACGGAATAGGTCCCGACGATATAAACGTCAAAGGTTTGCTAAAAAGAATATCCGACGGCGGAGTTACGGAAGTGATTATGGCGACGAACCCCGACGTCGAAGGCGAAGCCACGGCGATGTATATTTCCAATTTGATAAAGCCGCTCGGAATAAAGGTTACGCGTCTCGCGCACGGAATTCCTATCGGAACGGATTTGGAATATGCCGACGAAGTAAGTCTCGCGCGAGCGTTCGTCGACCGCAAAACGCTTTAATTTTTATAGTAGCGGGGTAAAAACAATTGACGCGCGGCGCGCGTAAAGGAGTTTAGTATGAACGTTTCCGTTTTAGGTTGCGGAAGATGGGGATCTTTCATCGGTTGGTATTTATGCAATCACGGACATTCCGTCGTGCAATGGGGCAGAACGGGCAGTCCGTCGTTTGAAGTGCTTAAAAACACGGGCAGAAACGAATACGTCGAACTCGATAAACGTATAACGCTTACGGACGATTTAGCCGCGGCGGTTAATCACGCGGAAACGATAGTTATATCTATAAGTTCGCAAGCCTTGCGCTCGTTTATGCAGAGAGTACGCGAATACGATATAGACGGCAAAATATTCGTGCTTTGTATGAAAGGTATAGAAGTAGAAACGGGCAAACGCTTAACCGAGGTAATGACGGAATGCGGCGTTCCCGCGGAAAACGTAGCCGTGTGGGTCGGTCCGGGGCATATTCAAGCGTTTACCAAAGGCGAACCCAATTGTATGGTTATCGACTCGGTAAACAAAAATCTCGTTAAATATCTCGCCGATACGTTCAGAAGCGATTTGATCCGCTTTTATTACGGCGACGATCTTATTGGCAGCGAACTCGGCGCGGCGGCAAAAAACGTAATGGGCATTGCCGCGGGTATGCTTGACGGCGTAGGTCTTGCGACGTTAAAAGGTCCGCTTATGGCTCGAGGCGCGAGGGAAGTCGGTCGTCTTATAAAGGCGATGGGCGGCAACGAATTTTCCGCTTACGGTTTGTGTCATTTAGGCGATTACGAAACGACGTTGTTTTCCGAATTTTCTAATAATAGAAAGTTCGGCGAAGATTACGTTAAAGGCGTAAAGTTCAATAAACTCGCCGAAGGCGTTTCTACCGCAAAGGCAATGAAAAAACTCGGCGAAGATTACGGCGTCGACTTGCCTATAACTAACGCGATATACGCTATTATTTACGAAAACAAAGATTATAAGCAAGTTTTATTGACGCTATTTTCGCGCGATCCTAAAAAAGAATTTCAAGGTTAGGTAGACGGTTTGAAAACGAATAAGGATTTACAATCGGAACAGTTGAAAACGGTTAAACTTTTTTACGAGAAAGGAATTTTGACGAAAGAACAGTACGAGTACGAAGTTAAAGTTTTAACTACGAGAATCGACGTGAAAGACATAGAAAAAGGCGACGACGAATAAATGTAATTAAATAGTGCGGTACGTTCCCGCGGGTAAATTTTCCCGCGGGATAAATTTTTTAAAAAACGGCATAAACTTTTTTTATCGGACGTATACTTTATCGATAAAGAAAAAATAACGAAATATCGTTTTCGATAAAATAGGTCGTAAATCGCTAAAAATCGACAAAATAAAGCGTAAAAAAAGGGTTAAAATGTATTTTGCTTGTTTGAGTAAGAAAAAAATCGTTGCGGCGGCGGCAGTCGTTTTCGTCGGAATATTGTCCGTAATAACGTTATCGTTATCGGGCGCGTCCGCGGTTTTTTACGGTGGGAATTTGAAAAAACTTCCGATCTACTCGGTTAAAACCGACGAAAAGAGAATCGCTATTTCCTTCGATTGCGCTTGGGGAACTGATTATACCGACAGACTTCTTGCGATAATGAAGGCGGAAAATATTAAATGCACCTTTTTTATGGTCGAATTTTGGACGGAAAAGCACCCCGATTATGTCAAAAAAATCTCGGACGCGGGGCACGAAATAGGCACTCATTCCGCGACTCACCCGTATATGAGTAAACTCGACGAGGCGGCAATCGTCAAAGAATTAACTTCTTCGTCTCAAGCGATAGAACGTGTAACGGGTAAAAAGGTAGAACTGTTCCGCCCGCCGTACGGCGATTACGACGATTTATTGATAGATACGGCGAGCGAGTTAGGATTTTACAGTATACAATGGTCGGTGGACAGTCTCGATTGGAAAGACTTATCCGCCGCAAAAATAACGGAGCGCGTGTTAAAAAGAATAAAAAACGGCAGTATTATATTATGCCACAACCAAGGTTTGCATACTGCCGAAGCGTTACCCGCGATTATAAAAGGCGCGAAAGCGGCGGGTTACGAATTCGTCCCGATCGGCGAACTTATTTATAGGGATAATTACCGAATGTCGGCGGACGGCGCGCAAGTGAAAAACTCATAGGAAATTCTTTGGAGGAAATATATATGAACAACAGGGCAGAAACGAACAACAAAGTTTTTATCAGCGGCGAAATAGTATCGCAAGCGGAATTTTCGCACGAAGTGTACGGCGAGGGGTTTTACGAAATAAGCGTTCTCGTGAAAAGATTGTCGGGGCAAGCCGACGTATTACCCGTAACGATATCCGAACGCCTCATCGCGGATAAAAATCTCGAACAAGGAGTAACGATAAACGCGTTAGGACAATTCCGCAGTTACAATAAACTCGTTGACGGAAAAAGTAAATTGATGCTTACCGTATTCGTGAGGGAATTGCTCGATTATTCGCCGATGAAAAATCCGAACGCGATAGTTTTGACGGGGTACGTGTGCAAACCGCCCGTATACAGAACGACGCCGTTCAACCGCGAAATAGCCGATATACTGTTAGCCGTAAACAGAAGTTATAATAAGTCTGATTATATACCGTGTATCGCGTGGGGAAGAAACGCAAGGTTCGCTAAAAACTTACCCGTTGGCGAGAAAATCGCGATAGCGGGAAGAATACAAAGTAGAGAATACCAAAAAAAGATAACCGAGGATGACGTTCGCGTTATGACTGCGTATGAAGTATCCGTTTCAAAACTTGCCGCTTACGAGAACGTCGATAACTTCGACGCGGACGCGGAATTCGGGTTTATAAACGTCGGCGGCGCGTACGGAGAGAATGTTGGCGCGTATTCCGAGTGAGTTAGATTACACTATAACGGGGGAAAATTTAAGGCTTCGCAAGCGGTGCTTGCGAAGCCTTAAAAATTAAGTTAATTATATTTTCGTTAGAACTCTTCTTCGTTTTCTCGTTTTTCGTCGCGGGTTAGCGCGAAAATAAACGAGATAACTAAAATTAATATGCTAGGTGCGGTTGATACGATGGGTGCGCCTATCGTTATTTTACCCGAAGAGAACTCCGTTGCGAACATGGCAAGAATTGAATCGCTGATAACCGCCGCAATTACGGTGTACGTCAAAACGAAAACTGAGGCGATAACGCTTAAAACGATTAAACCTTTACCGTATTTGGGGTAATAAACATCGTCGTCGCTTGCTTCGTAACCGCAATTTTTACAAATCATAAAAGTTCTCCTTTAATTTTAAAAAAATTATATCACTTTTATCCCCCCCCCCGTCAAAAAAAGGCGGTTTTTTGCAAAAAAAAAGATAAATAATATGAAGTTTTACGAAAATTTAGGGTAAAAACTCGGTGCCCACTTTTGTTGTGCAACTTTCATTTCTTCACTCTTCACTACTACTTTTTATTTGTGGGTGCACGCCCGCCAAACCACGTCATCGCGAGGAGGGCAACGCCCGACGTGGCAATCTCGTTAGAACGTAACAATAAAAAGTAAGCAAGCAATTGCGTCGAGCATAGCGTAAAATTTTCAACCTTACGGGTGGCTCAATCGCTCACCCCATACCAAAATCTCCGCCCTCCACGATGGTGGAGAAAAGAAAAAAGAGAAAAATAAAACAGGGGGCGGCTGGATACTGCTCCGCAACAAGTTGCTACGCAGGACTTTGCCCGTCAAGGAAGCATACAAGACGACCGAACCTTTGGCTCAATCGCTCACCCCATACCAAAATCTCCGCCCTCCACGATGGTGGAGGGCGGAGATTTTGGCAGGGGCGGCTGGATTCGAACCAACGAAATGACGGAGTCAGAGTCCGTAGCCTTACCGCTTGGCGACGCCCCTAAATATTTAAGCCTTTATATTCTATCAAATTAATTGCGTTTTTACAAGCGTTTTACGCGACTAAAATCAAAAAATTCAACTTTTTTCGCGCCCGCGTTTTTACGTGCGAAAAAATATGCGGATTTTGCGGAAAAAATTTTTAAATATACCCTCAAAATAATTGACAACGAGGCGCATAATACATATAATATATCTCGTTGCACGGGTTTAGATTTATTAAACTTTTTGTTAGAAATCTCTAAACCGCGTTAAACGTGGAGAAAGCAATGATAATAGGAGAAAAAATTAAAGAATTAAGGCTGTTTTGCGGACTTACGCAAGAAGAACTCGCCGACAGATGCGAACTCACGAAAGGGTATATTTCGCAACTTGAAAACGATTTGACGAGTCCGTCCATTGCAACGCTTATAGATATTTTGTCCGCCCTCGGCACTGATTTGAAAGAGTTTTTTTCGGACGGAGATTCCGAGGAAAAAATATCTTTTTGTAAAGACGAATTTATCGAAAAGGATACGGACGACTATCTTCTTAAATGGCTCGTTCCCAATTCGCAAAAAAACGCGATGGAACCGCTTTTTATCAAGTTGAATCCGCGCGCTTCGACGGAAGAAGATTTTCCGCACGAGGGCGAAGAATTCGGGTACGTGTTAAAAGGCGAAATTTTAATTACGCTCGGCAAGCGGCGTGTTAAAGTAAAAAAAGGCGAAAGTTTTTATTATTCTTGCGATAAAATACACAATATAACTAATAAGACGGATAAAGAAGCGGAGTTTATATGGGTATCTTCTCCGCCGTCATTTTAAGCGTCGATAAATATCTAAAGAGGAACAAAAAATGGCAGAAAACAAAAAAGAAAAAATCATCGAACTAAAAGGCGTTTCCCGCCAATTCGAGGACGGCGTCGTCGCGGTGGATAACGTCGATTTGTACGTTCGTCGCGGCGAATTCGTTACGTTCTTAGGTCCGTCGGGTTGCGGAAAGACGACGACTCTCCGTATGATTGCGGGTTTTGATAAACCGACTTCGGGCGAAATCTTGTTAAACGGCAAAGATATAACGGAACTTCCTCCGAATAAACGTCCGATTAATACGGTATTCCAAAGATACGCACTTTTTCCGCACCTCAACGTAGCGGAGAATATCGCGTTCGGGCTTAAACTTAAAAGAATTAATACCGTTTACGAAAACGAAAAGGGTAAACGCATAGAAAAAAAGGAAAAACTCGACAAAAAGACTATATCCGAAAAAGTCGGTAAAGTCCTTAAAATGGTCGATCTCGAAGGGTTTGAAAAACGCAGCGTTACCACTTTATCCGGCGGACAGCAACAAAGGGTTGCTATCGCTCGCGCGCTCGTTAATGAACCCGAAATCTTGCTTTTAGACGAACCTCTCGGCGCGCTCGATCTTAAAATGCGCAAGGATATGCAACTCGAACTCAAAGAGATGCACAAAAAATTGGGGCTTACGTTTATTTACGTTACGCACGATCAAGAAGAGGCTCTTACTATGAGCGACACGATCGTCGTAATGAAAGACGGCGTTATTCAACAAATAGGCACTCCCACGGATATATACAACGAACCGAAAAACTCGTTCGTTGCGGACTTTATCGGCGACAGTAACATTTTTAGCGGTACTATGGTCGGCGATAAAAAGGTTAAGTTTATCAATCATACTTTCGATTGCGTCGACGATTTTGCTCTTAACGAAAAAGTCGACGTCGTCGTTCGCCCCGAGGACGTTTTCTTGATGGACGAGGATAAAGGACAGGTTAAAGGATATATATCGAGCAGTATTTTTAAGGGCGTTCATTACGAAATGGTTATGAAAGTCGGCAAGTCCGAAGTGGTTATTCAAGACACCGTTGAAAGAAAAGTCGGAGAAAATGCGAGCGTGTTTATTAAACCCGACGACATTCATATAATGGTGAAAGAGTTTTCGTCCAATAAGTACGAGGGATATATCACTAAAAACAATACCGTTTGTTTCGGCGACGGAGAGTTTGAATGCGACGTTACCGCGTTGTATCAAGGTTCTTATTTGGACGAAGAAGGTTATCTTATTACCGCCGAAGGTGAGAAAAAGGACCTCACCGATACCGACGTAAACGTCGAAGTCGGACTTAAAGATATAGAAATATCCGACGACGAAAACGCGGGCGGGGCAGTCGGTAATATTATATCCATAATTTATAAAGGCGATCACTATCAACTTATTGTGAGAACGGACGAAAACGAAGAAGATTACGTATTCGACACCGAGGACACGTGGAACGTAAACGACAGAGTAAGCGTTATTATCAAGAAAGACAAGATAAAACTTTCTCTTAAAACGGAGATTAAAAGATGACGGAAAAAACGGTTAAAGTCGCCGAAGAGACGACGAAAAAACGCGAAAAGAAATTCGTTTTCAACCGCGGACAGCTTTGCATACCTTACGGCGTGTTTTTGTTGTTTTTCGTGGTATTGCCGCTTTTAATGATAGTTTATTACGCTTTCACTTCGGAAACGGGCGGTTTTTCTTTCGAAAACTTGGTTTGGTTCTTTAAGCCGGAAGAGGGTAAGTTTTTATCCGCTCCGATACGTAATTTACTGCTTAGTATTTTGCTCGGCGCGATAACGACGGCGATTTGTCTGTTACTCGCTTACCCCGTGGCGTATGCGTTATCGAGAATGAAGGCGCACAGAAGAACTATTTTATTGCTATTGTTTATTATGCCTATGTGGATAAATTTCGTTTTGCGCGCTATGGCGTTAAAAGAATTATTATCACTCACGGGTTTACTCGGTAAAAACGACTTTTTCAATTACTTTAATACCGTTCTCGGAATGGTATACGATTATTTGCCGTTTATGATTTTGCCGCTATACACGACGCTTATTAAAATGGACAAGAGTTTAGAAGAGGCGGCGTCCGACCTCGGTGCGAGCGGTTGGGGAGTGTTTACCAAAGTTACGCTTCCGCTATCCGTTCCGGGAATAATAAGCGGCGTTACGATGGTTTTCTTGCCGTCGATGAGTTGTTATGTAATAAGCGATACTTTCGGCAACGGCAAAGTTACTATAATCGGTAAACTTATCGAACGTTGGTTCGGATCGGGTAGCAATTGGCATTACGGTTCCGTAGTCGCGTTGATTCTTTTAGTAATAATGTTCGTGGCAACGTTCGCAATGGGCGGCTTTTCTAAAACCGAGAACGCAAGGGGGAGTAACTTATGAAAAAAACAGGTAGAATGTTATCTGCCGTTTACGTCGGTTTAATTTTGCTATTCGTTTACGCCCCGATAATTTTGTTGTTTATATACAGTTTTTCGACTAATAAAACGATAGGCGTTTGGACGGGTTTTTCCTTCGATAACTACGTCAATTTGTTTTCGATAGAAAAACTACGCAAAATATTTATAGATACTTTCGTTCTTGCAATTTTGGCGGCGGCTATATCCACCGTTCTCGGAACTGTCGGCGCGATAGGTATATTCTATAATAAAAAATGGCTCGGCAAATTCGTTAAAACGTCGTCGCAGATACCCGTTATCAACGCGGAAATCGTTACCGCCATATCGCTCGCGCTCGTTTTCGCGCTTTTCTCGATAGGGAACAGTTACGCGGCTATGTTAATAGGGCATATCGTTCTTTGCGCGCCTTTCGTCGTTTTGTCGGTACTGCCGAAATTAAAACAAATGGACGGAAGTTTATACGAAGCAGCGCTCGATCTCGGCGCAACGCCCGCGCAAGCGTTGTTAAAAGTTGTCTTGCCGGAAATATTGCCGGGCGTGCTTTCGGGTTTTATGCTCGCGATAACGCTATCGTTAGACGATTATATGATAACCGCTTATACTAAACCGTCGGGATTCGAATCTATAAGCACGTACGTATTCGGTGCAATGAAGAAGCCTAAAAACGCGTATATAGCGGAACTGCGCGCTTTATCGTCCGTTTTGTTTATCATAATGGTTGCGGTCGTTTTGGTTATAAATTTAAGAAAGAAAAAAGAATCAACGGAAATCGTTAAAAAATAGGAGATATAAAAATGAAAAAAAGTAAATTTATCGCGGCGTTGTCGCTTGCAACGGTAATAGGATTATCCGCTACGGTTACGGCGGGTTGCGGAACTAAAAACGTCTTGAAAGTGTATAATTGCTTCGATTATATTCAAGAAGAATTGCTCGACGAGTTTGAAGATTATTATTACGAAAAAACGGGTACTAAGATCAAAGTAGAATACGAAATGTTCGACACTCCCGAGGACGCGTACAATAAAATTAAAATCGAATCGGATTTTTGCGATCTCGTTTGCCCCTCGGATTATATGATCGAAAAAATGGCAAGAGAGAATATGCTCGAAGAATTTGAAATGCCCGAGAGCGGCTATTATAAAAGCAACGTTTCGCCTTATATAGATAAAATATTCAAAGATATTAAATGGGGCGAGGGTGAAGCGGAAAAGAGCCTCTCTAATTACGCCGCGGGATATATGTGGGGAACGTTAGGACTCGTTTATAATACCGAAAAAGTAAGTTCTTCCGATATGTCGTCTTGGTCGTCTTTATGGAATCTTGAAAAGATAAATAAAAAGTTTACCATAAAAAACAGCGTCAGAGACACGTATTTCGTCGGTCTTGCGAAATATCACGCGGCAGAACTTAACGCCGCTAAAACGCTTGATAAAACGGCGTATCAAGCGAGGCTTAAAGAGTTATTTAACGATACGTCGGTCGAAACCGTTTCAGCCGTTAAAAACGAACTTTTAATCTTAAAAAATAAGGCTTGGAAATTAGAAGTCGACGACGGGAAAACCGATATTATCAACAAAAAAAGCGACGTGTATTTTGCTTGGAGCGGCGACGCCGTTTACGCAATGAACGAAGCGAAAGATGCGAACGTAACGCTTGAATATTCCGTACCGGAAGAAGGCTCTAACGTATGGTTCGACGGGTGGTGTATTCCGAAAGGATCTGAGCAAAAACAAGCGGCAATCGAATTTATAGATTTCTTGTCTAAGCCCGAAAACGCCGTAAGAAATATGGAGTATATCGGCTACGTAAGCGTTATCGCGGGTAATACGGTGTTCGATTACGTTAAAGAATCTTACGAAGAAGCCGACGGAACGTTAACCGTGGATCTCGGATACTTCTTCGGCGACGGAAATTATACCGTCAAATATAGCAATAAATACGGCGTATTTGCCGCGCAATATCCCGCGGAAGAGGTCGTATCCCGTTGCGTCGTAATGAATTATTTTAGCGACGACGCCAACTCCCGCATTAACAATATGTGGATGGAAGTAACTCAATAACCGATACGAAATAAGTATTAAAAGCGAGAGATTTTCTCTCGCTTTTAGTTTTTCGAATTAAACGTATAATTTAATAATCCCATTCGGGGATATAGGATTTGTCGGCGGATGAGAATTTTTGATAATACATTTTTTCTATTCCGCACGATAAGGCACAGTCGATAACGCGATCGTATTCGCGCCGCGTGAGTCCGCGTTGCAATTCGGGAAACTTTTCTAAGTTTCCGAACGGCGTGTATTGGCTCATCACGTGTAAATACGCTTTGTCTTTAAGTCCCGATTCCGCAAACCACCGCACTATTTTTTCGCTGTCATTTACGTTTTGAGGAAGCGCGAGATGCCTTACTAAAACTCCGCTTCGCATAATTCCGTTCTCGTCAAATACGAGCGGTTTTTGGGACATAAATTCCACCGCCGCGGAAGCGACGGTAAAATAATCGCTCTTTCCCGTATAGCGCGAAGAAACGTCGGGTGAGAAGTATTTTACGTCGGGCATATACACGTCGATAAATTCGTCGAGGACTTTTAGCACCTCGATTTTTTCATATCCGTGAGTGTTGTATACGACGGGGATCGACGGCTTATAAACGCTTAACGCTTCCGCGATTTTATCAGCGTAATGCGTAGGGGTTACGAGGTTTATATTAGTTGCGCCCGCGTTTTCGAGTTGCTTGAAAATTTCCGCGAGTTCGCAAACGCTTATTTCTTTTCCGCGCTCGTTGCGTGAAAGCGAGTAGTTTTGGCAGAAAACGCATTTAAGCGAGCAACCGCAAAAGAATACCGTGCCCGAGCCGTTACGCCCGGAAATGCACGGTTCTTCGTATTTATGAAGATAATATTTTGCGATTTTAATTTTATCGACCGCCCCGCAAGCCCCCGGTTTTACGCTTCTATCGACGCGGCAATCGTTGGGACATAGCGAGCATACGGGCGAAGAGAATTTATTCAAGTTCGAACGCTCCCGTGTATAATTGATAGTATTTGCCTTTTTCGGCGATTAGTTGATCGTGCGAGCCGCGTTCTATTATTCTGCCGAGTTCCAAAACCATAATAACGTTAGAGTTTTGAACGGTGGAAAGTCTGTGCGCGATAATAAATACCGTTCTGCCTTCCATAAGTCTGTCTGTACCTTTTTGTACGAGCGCTTCCGTTCTCGTGTCGATAGAGGAGGTTGCTTCGTCCATTATCATTACGGGCGCGTCTTTAACCGCGGCGCGCGCGATAGAAAGAAGTTGGCGTTGACCTTGCGAGAGGTTTGCTCCGTCGGCGGTAAGCATAGTGTTATAGCCGTCGGGGAGTCTCGTGATAAAGTCGTCGGCGTAAGCGAGTTTAGCGGCGGCGATACATTCTTCGTCGGTTGCCGAAAGTCTGCCGTAGCGAATGTTTTCCATAACCGTACCCGTAAACAAGTTCGTGTCTTGCAAAACTATGCCGAGGGAACGTCTTAAATCCGCTTTTTTAATCTTATTGATATTTATGCCGTCGTAACGAATCTTGCCGTCGGCGATGTCGTAGAAGCGGTTGATAAGGTTGGTTATCGTCGTTTTTCCCGCGCCCGTCGCGCCTACGAACGCAACTTTCTGACCGGGGTGGGCGTATAGCGATACGTCGTGCAGTACGATTTTCTCTTCGGTATAACCGAAATCGACGTCGAACATCTGTATATCGCCTTTAAGTTCGGTATAGGTGATAGAGCCGTCCGCTTTGTGCGGGTGTTTCCACGCCCAATGTCCGGTGCGCTCTACACATTCGGTAATAGTTCCGTCGTCGGCGATTTTGCAACGAACGAGAGTAACGTAACCGTCGTCGGTTTCGGGTTGTTCGTCCATAAGTTCGAATATTCTCGACGCGCCCGCAAGACCCATAACGATTGAGTTAAGTTGTTGCGAACTTTGCGAGACTTGACCGGTAAACTGTTTGCTTATGGGCAAGAAAGCCATTATCGTAATTAAAAACGAAGTCGTGCTGAATCCCGTTATCGTAAGGTTTTTAACTCCAAGAACCGCGAGAAGTCCGCCGATGAACGCTATTAAAACGTATAATATATTTCCGAGGTTACCCATTATCGGCATAAGAACGTTTGCGTAAGCGTGAGCGTTCGTCGCGTCGCTACAAAGTTGATCGTTTTTCTCGTCAAAGCCTTTTTTCGATTGTTCTTCGTGGCAGAAAACCTTGATTACCTTTTGACCTTGCATCATTTCTTGAATATAGCCTTCTTCTTTGCCGAGCGATATTTGTTGACGCATAAAGAACTTCGCGCTTCCGCCGCCGATTTTCTTGGTGATTAAAGCCATCATTACGATTCCTAAGAATATAACGAGGGATAAGTATATACTCGACTTAAACATAATAACGAGAAGCGTCGTAAGGCTTACCGCCGAAGATAAAAGACTCGGTATGCTTTGCGATACGAGTTGACGAAGCGCATCCGTGTCGTTGGTGTAAACGCTCATTATATCGCCCGTTTTGTGCGTATCGAAAAATCTTATGGGGTAGGACTGCATCTTGTTAAACATTCCCGTTCTTATTTGGTGCAAGAACGTTTGCGTGAGAGTCGCCATAAGGCGGGTGTATACGAACGAACATATTAAGTTAGAACCGTATACGATACCCATCGTAATAAGTATTTTTAGTATTGCGGGGAATACCTGCGCCCACGCGTCGTTGTTAGACGCTCCGCCTTTTATAAGGTTAAGCCCGTTTTCTAACTGTTCTAATACGTTGGTTAAAAAGACGGACGACATAACGCTCGTTATACCGGTTATTAAAATACAAACGACGATAATAATAAGCAGGGGTTTGTTTTGCGTGAATAACATTTTAAGCAATCTGCCCATAGTGCCTTTTTTTGCCTTTTGCGGCGCGCCGTGCATTGCTTTAGGTTTTCTCGGTGGCATATTACGCTTCCTCCTTGTTTTGAGAGTAATAAAGTTCTTGGTAAATTTGGTTGTATTTAAGCAGCGTTTCGTGCGTCCCGACGGCGGAGATTTTTCCGTTTTCCATAATCACGATTTTGTCCGCGTCTTGAACGGAGGCGATACGTTGCGCGATTATTATTTTCGTCGTTTCGGGAATATACTCTTTGAACGCTTTTCTTATTTGTGCGTCGGTTTTCGTGTCGACCGCGGAAGTCGAGTCGTCTAAGATAAGTATTTTCGGCTTTTTAAGCAAAGCGCGCGCGATACACAGTCTTTGTTTTTGTCCGCCCGAAACGTTGACGCCGCCTTGTTCTATATACGTGTCGTATTTTTCGGGGAAGCGTTGAATAAATTCGTCCGCTTGCGCAAGAGTTGCCGCGTGTTCTACTTGTTCGTCCGTTGCGTTTTCGTCGCCCCAGCGAAGGTTTTCTTTAATCGTGCCCGAGAATAATACGTTTTTTTGCAATACCGCGGCAACGCCGTTTCTCAGCGCTTCGACGTCGTACGCTTTAACGTTTTGTCCGCCGACTTTAACCGTTCCTTCCGTAACGTCGTAAAGACGGGGGATAAGGTTTACAAGCGAAGTTTTTCCCGAACCCGTCGCTCCGATAATTCCGACGGTTTCGCCGCTGTTTATAGTAAGATTGATATCGTCGAGCGCGTTCTTTTCCGCATTTTCGGAATACTTAAAGGATACGTCGGTAAATTCGATGCTTCCGTCTTTAATTTCCGTCAAAGCGTTTTCGGGTGTAATTATCGTGCTTTTTTCGTTTAGCACTTCCGCGATACGGTTAGCGGAAGCGGTACTCATAATAATGGTAACCATTATCATAGAAAGCATCATAAGAGCCATAAGTATTTGGAACGAGTACGTCATAAAACTTTGAAGTTGGGTGAGTTTTAACAAATCTTCGTTCGTTTTAACGATAAAGAGCGAGCCTACCGCGTACATTGCTATTAGTCCCGCGTATATGCAGAAGTTCATAAGCGGCGTATTCCACGCGATAAGTTTTTCGGCTCTGATAAAGTCTTTTTTAACGTTATCCGACGCTTTGCCGAATTTTTCTTTTTCGTAATCCTCTCTTACGTAGGATTTAACGACTCTCATACCGTTTACGTTTTCTTCGACGGATTCGTTCATTGCGTCGTATCTTTTGAATATTCTGTTAAAGAGAGGAACGGCTTTCGTCAAAATAAGAACGAGCCCTACTGCAAGAACGGGCGCGGTACCTAAGAATATAAGCGCCATTCTCGCGTTGATCGAAAAAGCCATTACCATAGAGAATATAAGCATAAACGGCGAACGTATAGCCGTTCTTATAATCATCATATAAGACATTTCGACGTTTGTAACGTCGGTAGTCAATCTCGTTACGAGCGACGAGGACGAGAATTTGTCGATATTAGAGAAGGAAAAGTCTTGTATTTTGTAATACATATCCTTTCTTAGGTTTTTAGCAAACCCGCTTGACGCTCTCGCGCAAAACAAACCCGAAAGAGAACCGAAAGCGAGCGCGCCGAAAGCGAGCGCAAGAAGAATACCGCCGTACTTTAATATTTCGGGTAAAATGGTAGCGGTTTCGTTCGTTTCGCTGATTTGTTCTATTCTGCCGAGCAAAATCGTCATAACGTAGGGAATGAGAACTTCAAAAATAACTTCTATCGCGACGAAGATCGGCGCAAGAAGAGAAGGCTTTTTATATTCTCTAATCGACTTGGCTATGGTTTTTACGTCGGATATAAATCCGTGTTTATTTTGTTCCTGTTTTTTCATATAGTCTCCTTTTTAAATATTTCGAGTATAAAGTCCGTATCGGGCAGACTCATGTTTTTTTGCATTTCTTTGGGTGTGATAACGTAACCTATCGTCGCGCCTTGAATTATAGATATAAACAATCTCGCGCAGTCTTTCGGCGAGTGTTTGTCGGAAAAATATCCTTCGCGTTGACCGTCGTAGAAAATTTTTTCAAAAAGAACGATGGGCGGCGGAGGAGGTCCTTTCCCGTCCTCGAGGGGAGGGGGTGGAACGTTCTTTTCTTTTCTCGTAAAGCATTGCGATACGAAAAAATAATAGAAATACGCGAAGTTTTCGTCGTTTTTAAGATCGTAAAACATTCCGTTTATAATTATTCGAAGTTTTTCCAAATAATTCGGTTGCGCGTCCAATTGCCTTTGAATATCGTCGTTATGTCTTTCGCGGTTAATGCGCATCGTTTCGTCGAAGACTTCTTTTTTATTTTTAAAATAATGATATAAAAGCCCGTGGCTGCAACCCGCTTTTTTAACGATATCCTCTATCGTCGCGCCGTCGAAGCCTTTTTCGCAAAAGACTTTAAGCCCCGCAAGAGCGATGTCTTTTTTTCTGGCTTCTTTAACGCCGTTAGTGTTTTTTTCCGTCATATCCGTAAATTACCTTTATTGACGTAAAAGTCAATCGTGTATATTATATGAACATTAAAATAAAAAGTCAACGTTTTTACAATGGTTTTTAAAATTTTGTTGACTGGAAAGTCAATTTTTGCCGCAGAAAGTCGAAAATAGAGTCGAAAATAAAAAAATATAGCGGAATAAATAAGTAAGTGGCGGAAAAACGTTGACATAAATCGCCGTTTAGTGGTACAATTAACAAGTATTGATTTAAAGTTTAAGGATAATTCTAATGAAGAACTTTTTTACGAGTGAAAGCGTTACGGCGGGGCATCCCGATAAAGTGTGCGATTGCGTAGCCGACGCGATATTGGACGAATATCTAAAAGGCGATCCCGATTCGAGAGTCGCGTGCGAAGTCGTAGCGACTACCGATTTTATTTTTATCACGGGCGAAATAACTTCTAACGCCGTCGTCGATGCGGAAGTGGTCGCAAGACGCGTTATCTCGGATATAGGGTATAACGAACCCGATATCGGTTTTTCGGCAAACGGCGCGGAGATCGTCGTTAAAATTAAAAAGCAAAGCGCGGACATTGCTCTCGGCGTAGATAATTCGGCGGAAGCGAAGCGCGAAATGGAAACTGTCGGAAAAACCGACGCGTTCGATAAAATAGGCGCGGGCGATCAAGGTATGATGTTCGGTTACGCTTGCAACGAGACGGAAGAACTTATGCCGCTTCCCGTTATGCTCGCGCATAAAATGTGTGAGAAGCTCGAAGAAGTTCGTAAGACGGGCGCGCTTAAATATCTCCGTCCCGACGGAAAGGGACAAGTTACGGTGGAGTACGAAAACGGGATACCGAAACGTATAGATACCGTAGTGCTTTCTACCCAACACGACGATAAAATTACGACGGAAGCGTTGCGCACGGATATAAAGAAATTCGTTATCGACGAGGTCTTGCCTAAATCGTACGTCGATAGCGATACCAAATATTATATTAACCCCACGGGCAGATTCGAAATAGGCGGTCCGGCGGGAGATTCGGGACTTACCGGCAGAAAGATAATCGTAGATACTTACGGCGGCAAATGCCCGCACGGCGGCGGTTCTTTTTCAGGTAAAGACCCTACGAAAGTCGATCGTTCCGCGACGTATATGGCGAGATATATCGCGAAAAACGTCGTTGCGGCGGGGCTTGCGGACGAATGTCAGATACAAGTCGCTTACGCGATAGGCGTCGCAAAACCCGTTTCGGTTATGCTTAACACTTTCGGCAGCGGTAAATTGCCAGACGGCGAACTCGCGGATATAGTCGTTAAAGAGTTCGATCTACGTCCCGCGGCGATAATAGAAAAATTAGGACTTAAAAAACCCGTATATTCCGAAACTTCCGCGTACGGACATTTCGGCAGAAGCGGCTTTGCTTGGGAGAAAACCGATAAAGCCCTTGATTTGAAAAAGTATTTATAAAAATGAAAGCGGCATCGGCTATCGTTAAATTCTTAAAGAACTCGTTTTGCTATCCGAAATGGCGGTGTGCGAGTTGCGGTAAAGAAGTTTTCGCAAACGAGAACTTTTGTCGCGAATGTTACGCGAAACTGCCGTTTAATGACGGACATATTTGCGAGCACTGCGGAAGACGTGTGATTGCCGACGAAAATTACTGTTCGACTTGTAAGGGAATGTTGACGAACACGGATAGGGCGAGAAGCGTGTTTTTATATAAACCGCCGATAAGCAATCTGGTTATGCACGCTAAATATTTTAACGCGAAATACTTGCTCGAAACTTTTTCGGAATACCTTGCCGCTTATTATTTTAAGTTTTATTTTAACTCGGATTATCTGTGTTACGTTCCGATGACGAAGAAAGCGGAAAACAAGCGCGGATACAATCAGTCGAAAGTCCTCGCGGAAGCCGTGTCCGAAAAGACGGGCGTTCCCGTTGCGGACGTCGCCGTTAAAATAAAAGAAACGAAAAAACAAGCCTCGCTAAACGCCAAATCTCGACGAGAAAATTTGACGGAAGCGTTTAAGATAATCGATAAAAAAACGGTAAAGGATAAAGTTTTGTTGATTATCGACGACGTAACTACGACCGGCGCGACGGGCGAAGCTTTGGCAGAAAAATTAAAAAAAGCGGGCGCGAAGAGAGTCGAATTATTGACTATCGCGAGCGTTCCGCCGAAAGACGGCTATTAAGCCGATATAAAAAACTATAACAATTGCTAAACGCAAGGAGAAAAATATGGGATTGTTCAGGTATATTCTCGGAGGAGAATCGAGAAGGAACCTAAAAAAACTCGACAGAACGGCTGACGCCGTAATGGCTTTAGAAACGAAGTATATCATTTTAACGGACGAAGAACTGAGAGATCAGACGAACGTCTTAAAAGAAAGACTTAAAAACGGCGAAACGACCGACGACATTTTGTGCGACGCTTTCGCTGTAGTCAGAGAAGCGGCAATGCGCGTTCTCGGTATGAAGCATTATAAAGTGCAGATTATCGGCGGTATATGCTTACATCAAGGCAGAGTCGCGGAAATGAAAACGGGCGAAGGTAAAACCCTCGTCGCAACGCTTCCCGCGTACTTAAACGCTCTTACGGGCAACGGCGTGCACATCGTTACGGTAAACGACTATCTCGCCGCGCGCGACGCGGAGTGGATGGGTAAGATTTACAGATTTTTAGGTCTTACCGTCGGAGTCGCAATATCTGGTATGGAGGACGAGGACAAGAAAAAGGCTTACGCCGCGGACATTACTTACGGCACGAATAACGAAATGGGCTTCGATTATCTCCGCGACAACCTTAAAAGCCGCGTGGAGCAAATGGTTCAACGTCCGCTTGCTTTCGCCATCGTCGACGAAGTCGACTCAATTTTAATCGACGAAGCGAGAACGCCGCTTATCATATCGGGGCGCGGGCAAGAATCGAGCGATAAATACGTTACGGCGAACAAATTCGTCAAAACCTTGGTTCTCGATAAAGACTTTACCATAGACATAAAAGAAAAAAGCGTTCAAATAACCGAATCGGGCGCGAAAAAAGCCGAGTCCTTTTTCGGTCTTTCGAGTTTTTCCGATATAGAAAACGCTTCTTTATCGCATCATATACAACAAGCGTTAAAGGCAAATTATATATTTAAGCGCGATAACGATTACGTCGTGTCCGACGGCGAAGTTATTATAGTCGACGAATTTACCGGGCGTTTGATGATCGGCAGAAGATATTCCGACGGATTGCATCAAGCGATCGAAGCGAAAGAGGGCGTGAAAATCAGAAACGAAAACAAAACTTACGCCACCATTACTTTCCAAAACTATTTCAGACTTTACAAAAAACTTTCGGGAATGACGGGTACCGCCAAATCCGAAGAAGAAGAGTTCCGCGCAATTTACGGCTTAGACGTTCTCGAAATACCCACGAATAAACCCGTTGCGAGAATAGACTCGCCCGACGTGATTTATAAAACGGTTAAAGGCAAAAATAAGGCGATAATCGATGAAATCGAAAAATGCCATGAGAGCGGTCAACCCGTCCTCGTCGGTACGGTTACCGTTGAAAAGTCGGAAGAGATTAGTAAGCTTCTCATTAAAAAAGGCATAAAACACAACGTGTTAAACGCTAAAAACCACGCTCGCGAAGCGGATATCGTCGCTCAAGCGGGCAGACTCGGCGCGGTTACCATCGCAACCAACATGGCGGGGCGCGGTACGGATATACTTCTCGGCGGCAACCCCGAGTTTATGGCTAAACGCAAATTGCGCGAAGAGGGCGTAGAAGAAAGCGTTATCGAACTCGCGACGTCGTTTATAGCGGATATTCCGTCTGACGTTAAAGAAGTGAGAAACCGTTATCGCGATATTTACGATAACTTCAAGGCTCAAACCGACGAAGAGAAAGTCAAGGTTATAGAAGCGGGCGGTTTGCGTATATTAGGTACGGAACGCCACGAATCTCGCCGTATCGACAACCAACTTCGCGGAAGATCCGGACGTCAAGGAGATCCGGGTTCTTCGGTATTCTATATTTCTCTCGAGGACGACTTGGCTAAGCGCTTCGGCGGCGAAAGAATGCAGAAGATTTACGAGTTTTTCAAGATCGACGAAGATCAACCAATCGTTTCCAAAATGTTGTCGCGCAGTATAGAAAACGCGCAACGCACGATAGAGGGCAGAAACTTCGGTATAAGAAAACACGTTTTAGAATACGACGACGTTATGAATAAGCAACGCGAAGTTATGTACGCCGAGCGTATGCGCGTCATAAAAGACGAAAACGTTCACGAAGAGATAATAAAACTCATTCCCGATTTCGTCAGAGCGACGGTTAAATCCGTCGTCAACGTGGAAGATAAACCCGAAAAGTGGAATTTCGAAGCGTTAAATTCCGCAATCGAAATGAAACTTTTACCCAAAGGTTCCGACTTTATCTCGCTTGAAAAAGCCGAAAATTGGGATACCGATTATATGTTTGAAAAACTCATAAACGAAACGATTACCGTTTACGAGGATAAAATCGCGAGATATAAAGAAGAAGACGTTAATTTCTCCGAAGTCGAGCGTATGGTATTGCTTAAAAACATAGATAGCAAGTGGATAGACCATATCGACGCTATGGATCAGTTGAGAAAGGGTATAAGTCTACGCGGCTACGGCAACGTAGATCCCGTTATCGAATACAAGAAAGAGGGCTTCGAAATGTTCGAAGATTTAACTTTCGCTATTCAAGACGATACGATAACGCTTTTATTAAAGGCGGAATTGCGCAAAGTACCCGCGCTTAAAAGAGAAGATAAAAAAGACTTAACCACCAATAAAGAGGGTAGTACGACGAACTATATGAGAAAGCCCGTCGTAAAAGAGCCGGGTAGAAACGATCCGTGTCCTTGCGGAAGTGGTAAAAAGTATAAAAACTGTTGCGGGCAAGGCAAATAATCGTACGATTATGTCACGCATAAGGAGTAAATTATGTTAAAAACTGACGAATATAAAATCAGAATAAAAGAAATAAAAGGTATCCTCGCGGAGACGGGACACTCTCTTTGACGTCGAAAGACTGAAAGAAGAATTAAAAGTTAAAACGGAATTGTCGGAAAAACCCGAAATATATACCGACCTTGCGAAATCGCAGCAAATATCCAAGGAGATTGCCGCTATATCTAATAAGGTAAACGCCTACTTGAAAGCGGAAAAAATCGTTAACGACGCGAGCGAAATAATCGATCTTGCCGACGAATCGGACGAAGCCTTATTTGCGGAGATAGATACGGAACTCGGCACAGTCGAGAAGAGCATAGAAGAAATGCGCCTTAAAGCGTTGCTTTCCGGAAAATACGACAACTTAAACGCAATTTTAACTCTCCATGCGGGAGCGGGCGGAACGGAAGCGTGCGACTGGACTGAAATGCTTTACCGTATGTATATTTGTTACGCGCAAAAGCAAGGATTGACTCTTACCGAACTTGATCGCTTAGACGGCGACGAAGCAGGTATTAAAAACGTCTCGTTTAAGATTGACGGCGAGTACGCTTACGGTTATTTGAAAGCGGAAAAAGGCGTTCACCGCCTCGTTAGAATCTCGCCTTTCGACGCTAATAAAAGGAGACATACGTCGTTTTCGTCGCTCGAAGTTATGCCGGAGATTATAGACGACGACGAAATCAAGGTAGAACCCGACGAAATTCGCATAGATACTTTTAGATCGAGCGGTGCAGGCGGACAAAAAGTTAATAAAACCGACTCTGCAATACGTATCACTCATATACCGACGGGGATAGTCGTTTCTTGCCAAAACGAGCGCAGTCAGACTCAAAATAAAGAAATGGCTATGCGTATGCTTATAAGCAAACTTTTAGAGCGCAGAGAGGCGGAACGTTTAGAGCGCGACCAAGATATTAAAGGCGAAATAAAAAAGATAGAGTGGGGCAGTCAGATACGTTCTTACGTATTTTGTCCGTATACGCTCGTTAAAGATCATAGAACGGGCTTTGAAACGGGTGATATTCAATCGGTAATGGACGGCGAAATTCAGGGTTTTATAAACGATTATCTTAAAAAATCACAGTAAAATGAGTTATAACGATAAAATTAAGGGGTTTTCGGTAAAAGAGAACCCCGTTATAATGGGAATAGAATCTTCTTGTGACGAAACCGCCGTTTCAATAGTGAAAAACGGGCGGGAGATTTTAGCGGACGAAATAATCAGTTCCGCAACTGAACACGCTAAATTCGGCGGCGTCGTTCCCGAAATCGCTTCGAGAATACACACCACCGCGATATTGAAGGCAACGCAAAACGCTTTATCGTCCGCAGGAATGACGTTGAACGATATAGATGCTTTCGCCGTAACCGAGGGTGCGGGACTCTTAGGCGCGCTTCTCGTCGGCGTGTCTTTCGCTAAAGCCTTGGCTTTTTCGACGCAAAAACCACTCGTTCCCGTTAGCCATATTAGAGGGCATATCGCGGCGGCGTATTTGACGGATAAAAATCTTAAACCGCCTTTTATAACCTTACTTGCGAGCGGAGGACATACGGCGATACTCGCCGTCGACGACGAATATACGTTGAGACCGCTCGGCAGTACGCTCGACGACGCGGTAGGCGAAGCGTTCGATAAAGTCGCACGCGTTCTTAAACTTCCGTATCCCGGTGGACCTAATATAGAAAGATTGGCGAAAGAGGGGCAAAACGTCGTTAAATTGCCGCAAATGCTTAAATGGTATAGCGGCGGTAAGTACGATTTGTCGTATAGCGGACTTAAAACGGCGGTTATAAACTACGTTCACGGCGAAGAACAAAAAGGTAATACCGTAAATAAAGCGGACGTCGCGGCGAGTTTTCAAACGGCGGCAATAGACGCTTTAATTACTCGAACGATAGACGCGGTAAAAGAAACGGGGTATAAGACCGTTGCCGTGTCGGGTGGCGTGGGCGCGAACGGTTATTTAAGAGAAAGATTAGCCGAAGCAACTGTGAAAGAGGGAATAAAACTCGTATTGCCCGAAAAACGTTATTGTACGGATAACGGCGCGATGATTGCCGCGGAGGGGTATTTACAGTACGCAAAAGGCAATTTTGCCGACCTTTCGTTGAATGCAAAAGCGGTTCTTCCGTTAAAATGATAAAAAACGTTTTACAAGAACGGAAAAATATGTTAAAATATATAGCGTCGTAAAAACGACGCGAAGAACGCGGGCGTGGTGGAATTGGCAGACACGTAAGATTCAGGTTCTTATGCCCTTAAAAGCGTACAGGTTCAAGTCCTGCCGCCCGCACCAAACAAGAATAAAACGAACCTTGGGGCTAACTCAGGGGGCGTTTTATTTTGTTATAAAGAATGGTTTGGGATTATATTAACACATAAATAGATACTAATTAAACGCTCTATAAATAGAGTGAAAAATTAAGAAAATCAATTTCTAAAATTATGACTTGTTTTATTTTACTTAATTATTTCATTAAATTTTTGGGCAATATTGTTTGAAGAAATAACTCTTGAATTTTCTTTTAAGAATGATTTAGATTCAAATTGTTCTTTACTGACAATTACAAAGTGATTTTCTTTTTGCAATATATAATTATACGTAGTGGCACAATCTGCGAGTTAATTTGTTTAAGCAAAAAAACTGTAAACTCTCCTTGTAAAATATAAGGGGAGTTTTACTATAAAGAAAAATTAAAACTAGGTCTTATAATTTATATATAAGAGTTCATAGTCAATCTTTTTGGTTGTTTGATTTTTTAGTCAATTTGTCAAAGAGTAAACGGCGGATTAATTTGCGCGGCTTTGAGATTTAGTAATGAGTTCCCTGTATTTTAGTGGAGATAATCCGTGTTTTTTCTAAACAAGCAGCAAAAGTAAGAGGACGAGTTAAAACCGCATGCGGAAGAAATCTAAGAAAAATCCTCTTTTAAAAACTTTTTGATAGAATACATAAAAAATCTCGGATATTTTGCTTCCGAGATTTTTTTGGTGGAGGTAAGGGGATTCGAACCCCTGACCTTTTGACTGCCAGTCAAACGCGCTACCAACTGCGCCATACCCCCAAAAATGAAGATATTAAAAATAACGCTCTTATCGAACGGTATTATTTTATCATATTATATGAAAAATTTAAAGTGTTTTTACGAAGTTTTTTAAAAAATTTCGCGTATAGCAAGAATTTCTCCGCTCGTTCCGTCTACGAGTAACGCTTTCGTTCCGCCTTTGCCGTCGTATAAGCCGATATACCAATACGCTTTTTCGTTTTTAACCATTATTCTTTCGGCAATCTCGCCGATAAATTCACCGCCGTCGTTTTTATAAGCGGACACGAGCACGCTTTGTTTTGATTCAAGAGCGTTTAACGCGTCCGTAGCGGATATTGCACCGTCGGGGATAATTGATTTTAAAGTTATATCCACCGTGTCGTCCGCGGTTATCACGCTTACTGTAAAAGTTTTTAAGTTAAATTCGTCTATTTCAATCGAAGCGGTCATGGAATCGGTCGGTGCGAAAACGGCGAAGTTTGCGCGATACGTTTTTCCGTTATGCGTCAATAAAACTTGCCGCGTCGCGTTTATTACGTCGTTTCCCGATAAGACGAACGTCAACGCATATACCTTTTCGCCTACGATACCGTCGTTTGCCGAGGGGCTTTCCTTAAAACCGTAAGCGGCTTTAAGAAGGAAATCGTTAGACGCTCCTTCAAAGACGTCGGTGCGAAGTTCGGATACGTATTCCGACAGACTTTTTTCAGATGTGCAAGAGTAAGCGTTGAAAACTAACGACGTCAATATAACGGTAAAAGCGGTAAGAAAGCAATAAAATATTTTTTTCATAGTAAAAAATATGAAAACCGTTCGAGAATAATGCCTTTTTAT
>CAZNWP010000007.1:0-30622 GCA_964576995.1 uncultured Christensenella sp.
AATAAACATTTATTCAAAAAAAATGAAAAAATTATAAAAAGTATGCAAAAAATAGTTGACAATTAAAAAAGAAAGTTTTATAATATCACACGTAAAACAAAACGGACGGCGGACAATAAAAAAATTCAACGCGCCGCCGAAGGAGAAACAATTATGAAGAAACTTTTAACACTCATTATGGCAACGGTACTCGGTATCGCTTGCGTATTCGGACTCACCGCTTGCGGAAAAGATAAAGTAAAGGTTTACACCGATTACGAACTTACCGCCGAGAGTTATGCTTTCGCAATCAAGAAAGGTAATACCGACCTTAAAAATACCGTTGACGGGCTTTTAAACGAAATGATCGCTAACGGCGAACTTGATAAAGTAATTAACTCGTTCTTTGACGGCAGTGCAACGTTCGAATATGAAAATCCCGTATCCAGCACGCCCACAGATCACGATAAATATTTTATCGTAGCGACTAACGCTTATTTCCCGCCGTTCGAATATTACAACGGAAACAAATTGACGGGTGTCGATATGAAAATTGCGTCTTTGATAGCGGAAAAATTAGAAAAAACGTTGTATATTTTAGATGAAGAATTTAACTCGTTGATTTCTTCCGTACAAAACGGGGAAGCGGATATTGCGATGGCGGGTATGACGGTTACTGAAACTCGTAAACAACAAGTAGATTTCTCGGTGGAATATTATAAATCCGCACAAGTTCTTATGGTTCTTGAAAACGATACAACATTTGCCGATTGCAAATCTGCAGAAGATATAGAAAACGTTCTTAAAGCGCAAGGTTCGAACTTTATTGTCGGCACGCAGAACGGAACAACCGGTTATATGTACAGTGCGGGCGACAAGGATTTCGGTTATGACGGATTTAAAAATCTTAAAACAAGTCCTTATAAGACAGGCGCTCTTGCGGCAAAAGATTTACAGAACGGAAAAATCAACGCGGTTATAATCGATAAACAACCTGCGATAATGATTGCTGACAGTCTCAACGGTTAATTATGAGTAATTGGCAAATATTTGTTAGAGAATTTATCGACAAAGAAGGCTATAAATTAGTTTTGCAGGGTTTTGAAGCAACCCTGCAAATTGCCTTATTCGGGTTAATTATAGGTCTTGTTTTAGGAAGCGTTCTTGCGGTGTTCGCATTATTATCTCAAACGAATTTCGGAGCAAAACTTCTTTCCGGATTTACTAAAGTTTACGTTGCGCTTTTCCGCGGTACTCCTATGGTTGTTCAATTGCTACTTATACACTTCGTTATTTTTCCGGAACTCGGAATAAATATTCCGTCGAAAATAGAAGGTATAATTGCTTTCGGATTAAACAGCGGCGCATATATATGCGAAATAATGCGCGGCGGAATTTTATCTATAGATAAAGGTCAAATGGAAGCAGGACGTGCGATCGGTCTTGGTTACGGAAAAACTATGATTAAAATCATAATTCCGCAGGCGATAAAGAACGTTATTCCGACGTTAGGAAACGAGTTGATTGCTCTTATTAAAGAAACGTCAATAGTAAGTTTTATTGCGGTTGTCGATTTAACGAAAGCATTCGAAGCAATGGCTAACTCGTCTTATGAATATATCGTTCCTTACCTTATGCTTGCGCTTATTTATCTCGTGATAGTTTTAATTTTAACGTACGTAATCAAATTGATAGAAAGGAGGTTAAGGGCAAGTGATAAACAATGATGCGGAAACGCTTATATCGGTTAATAATTTATATAAAAACTTTGGCAAGGTGCAAGTATTAAAAGGCGTGTCTTGCAATATAAAGAAAGGCGAAAAAGTCGTTATAATAGGACCGTCCGGCTCGGGAAAGTCAACCTTTTTGAGATGTATGAATTTGCTCGAAACTCCGACTTTCGGCGAGATTTGGTTCGAAGATAAACTTCTTACGCCCGTCGATCCGTATTTGCACGCAGACGTAATAGAAAAGTCAAAGACTTTCAATAAAATGTTCGACGAGAGAAAGACGGACGGTTGCGACGAACTTGCATTGAAACAAGAAATCGTTAAAGAAATAAAGGCGAACGACCTTTTAAAAGAAAAAAACGACGGCAAAGAATATAAGCAAGCGGTTAAAGAACTGTATAACGCCAATAAATTAGACGTCAACAAGGCGAGACAAAGAGTCGGAATGGTGTTTCAACACTTTAATTTGTTCAATAACTTAACCGTTATGAGCAATCTTACGCTCGCGCCGATAGAACTTAAACTTAAAACCAAAGAAGAAGCGAAAAAGAAAGCAATGGCTCTTTTAAGCCGTATAGGTTTAGAGGATAAAGCGAACGTTTATCCGTCAACGTTATCGGGCGGACAGAAACAACGTATCGCAATCGTGCGTTCGCTTATGATGGATCCCGAAGTACTTTTGTTCGACGAGCCCACCTCCGCGCTCGATCCCGAAATGGTCGGGGAGGTTTTGGAACTTATGAAACAACTCGCCGACGAAGGTATGACGATGGTCGTCGTTACTCATGAAATGGGCTTTGCGAAAGAAGTCGCATCACGTGTGTTGTTTATCGACGAAGGCGTTATCAAAGAAGAGAGCGAGCCTAAAGAGTTTTTTAAAAACCCCAAGAACGAACGTCTCAAAGAGTTTTTATCAAAAGTGTTATAAAATTTTAATAATAGGCAAGGGGCGACCGATATTCTGTCGCCCCTAAAAATTACGTAAAAAACGATACCAACTTGTCATTGCGGTGAGTGTGTTATGGAGAGAAACAAACTATCACGTTATTGCGAGCGAAATGAAATGAAGCGTGATAACCTTACACCGTTCCCCGTCATTGCGAGGCTTTTTGAAAAAGCCGTGGCAATCGCGTTAGAACGTAGCAATAAAAAGTGCGAAAAGTACTTGCGTCTAATATACCCTTCAATTCCCACCTTTACGGTCATTCCGAGCCTTGCCCGCTCCGACGATCCCGACACGAAGAATCTCGCGTATAAAAAGTAAAAATAAAAGGCGTAACCGAGACGCAATTACACACGCGTTTTAAAATGGACTTGCTAACGAGATTGCCGCATCGGGCGTTGCCCTCCTCGCAATGACGTATAAGGGTAAGGCGTGTTTAAGTAATACGTAAAAGTGAAAAGTTAAGAAGTGAGGATTATAATAATGACTTATACCTCACTTCTTCGCTATTAACTATTACTTCTTACTTGCGCAGGGGTGATGGAAGAGGAAATTTTTTTACCCGTTCGGAAAAAAAGAAAAAATGCCTTCGCAAAATGCTTTTTTCCGTTGACATTGCGCGTTTTGCGTGGTAATATAAATATACCAATGTAAAATAATGGCAATAAAAAGGTAAAATAATACACGGAGAAAATACTGTATGAAAAAAGAAACGTTGGCGGTTGTTAAAGACGCTTACAGAATAGAAAGCGAATGTATTAGCGAAATGCTCGACTACTTGGACGAGGAAAGATTCTCGCAAGCGGTGGAACTTTTGAAAAACGCGACGAGAATAGGTACGTGCGGTTGCGGACATTCGGGAATTATCTGTCAACATTTAGCACACCTTATGTGTTGCATAGAACGCCCCGCGAGATTTATCTCGCCGGCGGAAGCGGTTCACGGCGCGACGGGTTTTTTGCAAGAGGGCGACGTAATGGTTTTCGCTTCGCGCGGGGGAAAGACGAAAGAACTTCTTCCTATTCTCGATATTTGTAAAAAGAAAAACGTTAAAGTTATATCCGTTACGGAGAATTTAGAATCTCCGCTCGCGCTCGGTGCGGACGTCGTTATTAAACAATACGTAAACAGAGAAACGGACAAATATAATTCGCAAGGCACGACTTCTACCACCGCGCTTTGTATGATTTTCCACGCGCTTCAAACCGCGCTCATCGAGGAGACGGGCTTTAAGAACGAGCAGTTCGCGCTTATTCACCCCGGCGGTGCGGTAGGCGAACGTCTTAATAAAAAATAATATTCGGGGTGGCTTTTTACAATTAAACCAAAACAAGTTTTGGCGTTAGAATACGTGTTTATCGCGTTGCTCGGCGTATTGTTCGCGCTGAGTTACGTAATTTTCGTAATCACCAACAATTTCGCGCCCGCGGGGATAAACGGCGTGGCGGTAATGCTTTAGTATAAATTGCATTTTTCCGTCGGATATATGTCGCTAATAATAAACGTTCCGCTTTGCGTTTTCGCGTTCTTTTTCGTAAACCGCAAGTTCGCGGTGAGAACGCTCGTGTTCTGTCTCGTATATTCATTTTCTTACCTTATATTTCAGAACGTCGACGCGCTCGAAAAATTTCAGTATAACGCGGGCGGCATAGACACGATTTATCCCGTACTTATAGCGGGGCTTATAAGCGGATTTTGTTACGGGTGCTTGTTTAGGCTTAATTCCAGTTCGGGCGGCACCGACGTAATAGCGAAGTTCGTAAGCAAGAAAAAACCGTTTTTGAATTTTTTCTGGATAACCTTCGCGATAAACGCCGTAGTGGCGTTCGCGTCGTATTTCGTTTATGCGGAAAGGGGCGCAAGCGGCGAACTTATTTATAACCTTAAGCCCGTGTGTTTATGTATGCTATATTGTTTTACGTCGAGTTTCGTCGGCAACTATATGCTTAAAGGCTCACGCTCCGCTTGCGAGTTCGTAATCGTTACCACTCACGCTGAGGAAATAGAACGGCTTATTTTGCAAACGCTTCACCATTCCGCGACGAAATTAACCGCGCAGGGCGTGTATTCCGGAACGAACAAGCAAGTGCTTATTTGCGTAGTCAATAAGCATCAAATGGTTGAATTTCAAGATATGATACGCAGAGTCCCCGATACGTTTACTTTCGTTAATACCGTAAGCGATACGGTGGGCAACTTCAAAAAATAAAATAAAAAAATCAAGGAGGCTTTTATGTTAAAAAATTATAAAATAAGCGAACCCTTTTTCGAATACGGACCTAAGTGCTATATGTACGGGAAAACGCTCGTCGATATGGCGATAGGGCTTGATAAACTCGCCGAAAAATACGGCGTGGACGTCGTTCTCGATATTCCCGATACGGAAATATATAACGTTGCGCAACACGTTAAAAGAGTACACGTTTATTCTCAGCATATGGACAGTATTTCCGTGGGCAGAGGAATGGGCAGAACGCTTCCCGAAGCGTTGAAAGCCGCGGGTGCGGTGGGCGTAATGCTTAACCACGCGGAACACAAACTCACTCTCGAAGAAATAGAAAAGGCGATAAAGCGCGCGGACGAAGTGGGGCTCGCCACGATGGTATGCGCGGACTCCATAGAAGAAGTTAAAGCGGTTGCAAAACTCGCGCCTAATATAATCGTCGCTGAACCGTCCGAGCTTATAGGCACGGGCAAGCCCGCGGATAAAGCGTACGTGGACGAAGTTATAAGAGTTATACGCGAAATAAACCCCGAAATAAAACCTTTCCCGTCGGCGGGCATAAGCCGCGGCGAGGATTGCTATAACATAATAAAAGCGGGCGCGTCGGCGTCGGGTTGCTCTTCCGCGATAGCGAAAGCGGAAAATCCTTTAAAACTCGCCGAGGAAATGATAGCGGCGGTTCGTCGTGCGTTTGATGAACGAAACGCTTAAAATTCGCGACGGTTTTGTCTCTAAAATTCATTAAAAGGGTAAAATAATTTTAGTAATCTAAAAAAATTATGTGTACTAAAAGGCATAAAAGGTATTATTATGCGTAATTTGCTTGACGAGCATAGATAAAAATGGTAAAATAATTTTAAATAAAACATTAAGGAGTTCTGATATGGAATTTAAAGTTTTTCAGAAAGAATTAGAAGTTCAATCCAAGGGGTGGAGACCGACTTTCCACGACGTTTCAAAAGAAGTCATCGACATTGTTAAAGAGTCGGGCATTAAAAACGGAACGGTTACCATCGCTTCCCATCATACCACTTGCTCGGTTATGATTCAAGAATGTTCGCACGACCTCGATATATACGATCTCGAATATTTGCAACACGATATTTTAAAAATTATGCAAAAGTTAGTTCCCGATTATTCCGAGAATAACGCGTATATGCACCCCGGTCCCATACATACTCAATTTGGCAGACACGTCAACGAACCCGGCGACTGGACGAGCCTTAATACGGACGGACATCTCCGCTCGGTATTCTTCGGAAGAAGCGAAGCCATGACCATTAAAGACGGCGTATTAGACGGCGGTGAATTCGCACACGTTTATTTCGTCGATTGGGATCAGGTTAGAGCGAGAAGAAGACAAATCAACGTTACCGTAATGGGCACTACCGACGACGTAAACGACAGAAAATACAACGACGGCAAGGTTATCGATACGTGGAGAAAATACACCGACGAAGAAAAAGCCGCGGACGTTCATTATACGTTACAACAAACGAGACGCGACAAATAATTTATTTTAAGCGAAAAAGAGACTATTGCGTTTTTGCGTTATAGTCTCTTTCTTTATCGAATAGGTTTTAACAACGTCGATTTTATAAAAAGGTTTTCAGTTTTTCCACGTAGCCTTCTTCGAGTTTAAGAAGTTTAGAGATGAACTTCGCGACTTCTTCGTCGTAGTTTTCCTTTTCGTTTTCCATCGCTTTAAGTTCGTTGATGCCGGCGACCGAGCCTTTAATCATCATATCGGCGATTTTGTTGCGACCGTCGTTTACGAGGGTTTTCATTTTAATGCTTCCCCACATAACGGCTTTTTTCAATACGCCGATGTCTTTAGGTTCGATTTTCCGTTCCGACATATAAGTGGAAATCTCGCCGATTATTTTTTCGTAACCTTCGTATTCGTCGTGCAGTTCTTTTTTTAACTCTTCGTCGTCTACGTCGGACATGAGATCGGATATGCTCTGAAGAGCGATATGCGCGTTTTTATATACGTCGTTGATTGCTTTTCCGTTTACGTTTTCCGCTTCCATAAAAATATCTCCTTTACGAAAAATAGTTTAAGCAATAGCGCCGAAAGTATACTAAAACGTTTGACATTATTCGAAAAATATAGTAAAATAACAACCGTGCCGCTCGAAAGGGGCAATTTTAAGCGCGCAAGCCGCCCCAAAATCAAATTCGGCGAGACCGGTATGGAGGTATTATGTACGCAATCGTAGAAAACGGTTCTAAACAGTACAAAGCGGAAGTCGGTTCTGTCATCAGATTCGAAAAACTTCCGGGAGAAGTCGGCGATAAAGTCGAACTTAACGTTTTGATGGTGTCTGACGAAAACGGCGTTAAAGTCGGTAAAGACGCAGCAAACTTCAAAATGAAAGGCGAAATCGTCGCTCAAGGCAAAGACAAGAAAATCGTAGTCTTTAAGTATAAGGCGAAAAAGAACGAAAGAAAGAAACAGGGCCACCGTCAACCTTTTACGGCGGTTAAAGTTTTAGAAATCGTTGCCGCTAAAAAGGCGACCAAGAAAGCCGTTAAAGACGAAAAACCCGCGGACGACGCGGCTGCGGAATAAGGAGATTAGAGTATGATATTATTCAGATTATTTGCGCACCACAAAGGCGGCGGAAGCACTAAAAACGGCAGAGACAGCAACGCTAAGCGTTTAGGCATCAAGGCTAACGACGGACAAAACGTTTCGGCGGGAAGCATCATCGTTCGTCAACGCGGAACTAAAATTCACCCCGGTAACAACGTCGGCATCGGTAGCGACGACACTTTGTTCGCTTTAATCGACGGCGTGGTTAAGTTCGAAAGAGCGGGCAGAAAAGACAAGAAAGTCAGCGTTTACGCGAAATAAGCAATTATTAAAGAGCCGTTTATCGGCTCTTTATTTTTACCGTTATGCGAGAGATAAAATTTTCATCGGAATACTTTAACGCGACTGATACTCTTTATTGCGGGCAACTGTTCAGGTTCGTTTCGCATAAAAACGGCTATCTGGTTTTTTCGCGCGATAAAGCGTGTTTCGTCGTTACGGAAAACGGCGAGACGGTCGTAGCGTGCGAAGATAACGACGAAGCGTATTTTCGCGAATACTTCGACTTGAAAAGAGATTATTCCGCTATCGTCCGACGCGCGGAAGAAAGAGGCGGAATGCTCGCCGTCGCCGCGGACGCGGGCAAGGGCATACGCATACTCAACCAAGACGCGGAAGAAGCGACGTTTTCTTTCGTCGTGTCGCAGAACAATAACATTCCGAGAATAAAGGGCATAATAGAAAGACTGTGTTCGGCTCTCGGCGAAGAGAAGGTTTTTGACGGAACGTTATACCATACTTTTCCCAGCGCGGAAAAAATGGCGGAGCAAAGTTTAGATTTCTTTTACGGAATAGGCTTAGGCTATCGCGCGCCGTTTATTAAAAGATTAGCGGAAAGCGTGCGTTCGGGCGAGATAAACTTAAATTTATATAACGATCTTTCAACGCCGAAACTTAAAACCGCGTTGAAACGTATATACGGCGTGGGACAAAAGGTTGCTGATTGCGCTTCGCTTTTCGGTTTTCACAGATCCGACGCGTTCCCCGTGGACGTGTGGACGGAAAGGGTATATAGGGAGTTTTTCGGCGGAACGCTTAAAGACAGAGAAAAAATATCAGAGTGGTTCGTGAAGGAATTCGGAGACGATTCGGGCTATTTTCAACAATATTTGTTTTACTATAAGCGCACGCTTGAAAACGGTTGATAAATTTTCCGCGGTAAAAACTTTTTAAGGCGTCTTTTCGCTTTACTTTATTTTCGTTTTGGCGTATAATATTATAGAAATTTTACTCAGGAGTTATTTATGGAAACTTTGGCAATATTTTGCGAGATAGGTATGACTTTTTGTTTCGGCTTTTCTTGGCCGTTCAATATAATACGTTCGTACAAAGCGCGTTCCGCAAAGGGGACGAGTCTTTTGTTCACGCTACTTATAGCAATAGGTTACGTATGTGCAATCGTAGGTAAATTCCTTACGATTTCTAATTGGGGCAGTTACGCGACTATGAAACTCGTCGCTACGATTATAGCGTTCGTATTTTACTGGATAAACCTTGCGATGGTGTCTACTGGGATCGTTATCTACTTCCGCAACAAAAAGTTAGACGCGGAAGCGGCTAAAAAAGAAGAAGAGAGCAAGGCGGAATAATCGGTAATATTAAACGATTCGACAAAAATAAAGATAAGCGATCGGCGACGAAACGTTTGATATAAACGGCGTTGCCGATTGTTTTGTGTTTTAACGACGAAAATTCAGTCCGCGTTTTCGCGGCGTTATCGGTGATATATATGAGAAAATTCGACACGAAAGTTCAACACTTAAAGTATAAAGTTTTAAGAGAGGTTGCCTCTCTTGCTTGGCAAGACAAACTTTTAGAAAACGTTATTGATATTCCCCAAAAGATCGTACCGGGGAACACGCCCACGATGCGTTGTTGCGTATATAAAGAACGCGCGATTTTAGGCGAACGCGTTAAAATCGCTATGGGCGGGGATAAAGATAATCCCAACGTTATAGAAGTTATATCCATCGCTTGCGACGAATGTCCCGTAGGAGGATACGAAGTAACCAACGCTTGTCGCGGTTGTCTCGCGCACAGATGCGAGGACGTGTGCCGTTTCGGCGCGATAACTTTCGACGACGACCACGTCGCGCATATAGACAAGTCTAAATGCAAAGAATGCGGAGCGTGTTCTAAGGTGTGTCCTTACACCGCCATCGTCGGAAGAAAAAGACCTTGCCAAAACGCGTGTAAGGTTAAAGCCATTTCTATGGACGAAAACAAAGCGGCTAAAATCGACAACAATAAATGTATATCTTGCGGAGCGTGCGTTTATCAATGCCCGTTCGGTGCGATAACGGACAAGTCGTACATTTTAGACGTTATAGACGCCATAAAGAAGAGCAAGAACAATACGGAATACAAAGTATACGCGGTAGTCGCGCCCGCAATTTCAAGTCAGTTTTCTTACGCGAAGTTGGGGCAGGTGGTAACGGGACTTAAAGAACTCGGCTTTTATTCGGTTACGGAAGCCGCGCTCGGCGCGGATATGGTGGCGGAGCAAGAATCTAAGGAACTTTACGAAAAGAAGTTCTTAGTCAGTTCGTGTTGCCCCGCGTTCGTCGATTTCGTCGGCAAAAATCAACCCGATATGAAAGAGCACGTATCGACGACCATTTCGCCTATGGCGATGATTTCGCGTTATATAAAGCAGAACGATCCGACGGCGAAAGTCGTGTTTATAGGACCTTGCACCGCTAAAAAGAAAGAGATTAAAAAACCGACGGTTAGCCCCTACGTAGACGTGGCTATGACGTTTGAAGAGTTGCAGGCGTTGTTCGACAGTAAGGGGGTAGACATAACTTTGCTCCCCGAGAGCGAACTTAATAACGCGTCTTATTTCGGCAGAATATTCGCGCGGTGCGGCGGGCTTGCCGACGCGGTGAAAGAAGCGCTTAAAGAGCAGGGCGTAACCGATTTCGAGTTAAAACCCGTATCTTGCGACGGCATTGAAGCGTGTAGAATAGCACTACTTAAAAAGAGTAAGAATTTGCTTGACGTCAACTTTATAGAGGGTATGGCGTGTACTGGCGGTTGTATCGGAGGCGCGGGCTGTTTAACTCACGGCGAAAAGAATAAGTTAGACGTGGACAAGTACGGTATGCAAGCCTACGACAAAACGATTAAAGCCGCGACGGACGCGCTTAAACGCGATAAATAATGTGCGAAAAAACTATTAAACCCGTCGCTTATATAAAAACCGACTTTACGGAAAAATTCGGCATACCCCGCCAAAGCGGTAGATGCCCCGCGTTAATCGGCGAGATAAAGTTAGAAAAAGAGTACGCCCGCGCGGAATTCGTGCGGGGGATAGAGAAGTTTACGCATTTATGGCTCGTGTTCGGTTTTTCCGAAAACGAATCTAAACGCGCGGCGGCGACGGTTCGTCCGCCGAGGCTCGGCGGAAACGAGAGAGTGGGAGTGTTCGCGAGTCGCGCGCCGTACCGCCCGAACGGATTGGGGTTATCGTGCGTCAAGTTAGAAGGCGTGTCGATAGACGAAAACGGCGTAACCGTAGTCGTGTCGGGCGCGGATTTGTTAAGCGGTACGCCAATATACGATATAAAACCGTACATACCGTCCGCGGATAAAATGGACGACGCGTACGGCGGGTATTCGGAGGATTTCACCGATTACGCGCTGGAAGTGGATTTCCCGCCGCAACTGTTAGAGCGTATTCCGCAAGTCAAGCGCGACGCGCTTGTACAATGTTTGAAAGAAGATCCTCGCCCGTCTTATCAAAAGGACGGCAGAGAATACGGAATGACCTTTTCGGAATACGAAATTAAGTTTACCGTAGACGGAAAAGTTTTAACCGTTACGGGCGTTTCACCCCGTCAAAACGGGAAACAGGGGGATATAATATGATTTTCAAGAAACGGAAACGGTAGAATTAAAAAGAACTCTCAACGACGGAACCGAAAGAGCGATCGTCTCGTTTTTGAATACGAGAGGCGGTTCGATTTATATCGGCGTTGAGGACGACGGAAAAATTATCGGTGTGGATAAAATCGACGAGAAGTTGAAAAGAATAGCCGATATTATTACGGCTTAAATTCTACCTAATCCGCAAGAGTTTGTCATACATGGAACGAAGTTCGTTGACGGCTCAAAAACGGGAAAGTCTGAAAGAACGATAAAGCGTGCGCTGGCGGGGTTAAAAGAAAAGAGACTTATAGAGCGAGTCGGTTCGGATAAAACGGGGCGTTGGAAAGTGTTATAAACGACGACGTTATTATTTAAGCAAATAGTTTAGCATAGAAGGACTTATTTATGGAAAAAAGAAAAACGCTGAACGTTATCGGCGCGCTGCTTCTTTTCGGGGCGGCGGCGGTATGGGGAACTTCGTTTCTCATACTTAAAAATACTATCGAAGAATTACCGCCACTTTACGTTTTGGGCGTAAGGTTTTTGTGTTCTGCTATAATTATCGGTTTGATATTTATAAAAAAGACGGTAAAAATAAACAAGGGCGTTTTTTGCCGCGGAGCGGTTATTGGACTCGTCGTGTTTTCGGCGTACCTTACGCAGACTTACGGCTTAAAACTGACGACACCCGGACAGAACGCTTTCATAACTTCGCTCTACTGCGTTATGACACCGTTTTTTATGTGGTTTATCTACAAGGTTAAGCCTAAAAGTTATAATCTCGTCGCGGCTGCTATGTGCGTTGCGGGTATAGGACTTATCGCTTTTTCTGGCGCGGACGAGGCTAACGGCAACGTGTTTTTAGGCAATCTCTTGACCTTCGCGGGCGCGGTATTTTACGCGTTGCAGGTGGTGTTCACCGATAGGTTTTCTAAACGTTCGGACGATCCGATGCAACTATTAACCGTGAATTTGTTCACGATAGGCGTTTTGTTTTCCGTATGTTCGCTCGCAATCGAAGTGCCGTCTTACGGTATGGAGAGTTTTAAACTCAACGGCTCGCAACTTCTTAATATCGCGTACTTAACGCTTGCTTGCACGCTGTTCGCGCAGTTTGCGCAACTGATAGGTCAACGCCTTACGACGGCGAGTCAGTCGGCGGTAATCCTCAGTTTAGAGGGCGTGTTCGGGACGTTGTTTTCCGTTATTATGGGCGCGGAAAAGTTAACCGTCGCTATGGGCGCGGGCTTCGCGATTATATTTATTGCAACACTTATTAGCGAATTAAAACCCGATTTTTCCAAGATATTAAAGTTAAACGGGGTAAAGGAGAATAAAAAAATGACGTATGAAATCAACGACGGAGTATTGAAAGTGTCGGTAAATTCTCTCGGCGCGGAAATAACGAGCGTCGTGAAAGACGCAACCGAACGCGTTTGGAAAAACGATAACGGACAGTGGGACGGAAGCGCGCCCGTGCTTTTCCCCGTGTGCGGGCATTGCAAAATTACGACGAACGGCGCGAGTTTGCCCGTAACGCTTCACGGCGTCGCGTGGACGAGCGAATTTACGACGATAAAAAAGACGGACGACGAACTCGTCTTTTCGCTTGCTTCTTCCGAGGAGTCCAAAAAGATTTATCCTTACGACTTCGTTTTAGAGGTTGCGTATAAACTCGTCGGCGATACGATAAAGATAACCTACGTCGTTAAAAACCCGACGGATAACGTTATATACTACTGTTGCGGCGCGCACGATTCTTTCGCGCTTAAAGGCGAACTCGAAGAATACTGCGTTGAGTTTGAAAAAGAAGAAAATCTCGTCAACCTCGATAACGACGAAAACGGATATTTGACGGGCAAGACCGAGAACTTCGGTACGGGCAAAGTGCTCGACTTCGGAAAAAATCCGCTCGTCAACGACTTCACCTTTATCTTTAAGGATATTAATTCTCGTTCCGTTTTATTAAAAAGAAAGAACGGCGAAAAAATAGCGGAAGTCAAGTTCGACGGATTTAACAATCTGTTGTTTTGGCGTCCGGGGGACGGAAAAACCGTGTGCATAGAACCGTGGCACAATCTTCCCGATACGGCGGGCGAAGCGGATATCGAGTTTCCCGAAAAGTACGGCGTTCTTAAACTTAACGCGGGCGAGAAAGCGAAATTCGTTCGCGAGATAAAGTATTTTTAATCGAGAGAATAAAAAAGATTATAACTTGAATATTTTACGGCGGGGCTATAGTATATCGCCCCGCCGTAAGTCTAATACGTTTTCGCTATAAAATACCCCGCGAGCAATTATGCCCGCGGGGAAAAAGTTTATCGTGCGAAAGATTTATTTATCTATTTGTTCCGATATAGGCGCGTTAGGAGTTTTATCGAAATTCTTGTTGCCGTTTTCTTTGAGTTCGGCGACCACCGTTTTAGACAAGAACAACAAAGCCAACGCGTTGGGGATAACCATTAAGTAGTTAAACAAGTCCGCACATTCCCAAACGAGATCGTTAGATAAAAGCGAACCCAAGAAGATAAACGCGACGGAAAGAAGCGAATAGATTATAGAACTCTTTTTGCCGAACAAGTAAACGAAGTTTATCTTGCCGAATAAGTTCCAACTGATTATCGTCGAGAAAGCGAAGAAGAACAAGCATACCGCAACGAAGATAGCGGCTATTTTATCTCCGACGGAAGCGTTGGTAAATAAACTTGCAATACCCATTTTAACCATAGAATTGCCGCTGTAACCCGCCGCCGAAAGGACTTCGGAAACGTCTTTGCCTTCGGCAAGGGCTTGCTTGGATATTTGCGTAATCGCGCCGTTGCCCGCGTAAAGGGTGGTAATAACGATAAGCGCGGTCATCGTGAGAACGACGAACGTGTCGATAAATACGCCGATCATAGCGGACGTACCTTGTTCGTGCGCGGTTTTAACGTTGGCTTGCGCGTGAGCGTGCGGGGTAGAACCCATACCCGCTTCGTTAGAGAAGAGACCGCGTTTCGCACCCATACTGATAGCGGTTTTAAGCGCGTAGCCGATGCCGCCGCCGATTAACGCGTTAGGCGTGAAAGCGTATTTAAAGATAAGCCATATCGCTTCGGGAAGAACGGTTATTCTGCAACATATAATAATTAATCCGCCCAAGAGATATACGACCGCCATAACGGGAACTATTTTTTCGGTAACCGACGCAAGGCGCGATACGCCGCCTATAAATATAACCGCCGCTAAAATCGCGATAATTAAGCCGATAACCCAAGTGGGGATAGACACGGCTTGATTTACCGCGCTCGTTATCGAGTTGCTTTGTACCATAGAGCCGATAAAACCGAGCGCGATTATTATCGCCACCGCGAAGAATATCGAGAGGAATTTGCCGAAACCGCCCTTAAACGCTTTCGTTATGTAGTACACGGGACCGCCTTGAACCGTGCCGTCCTCGTGAACGACGCGGGTTTTTTGCGCGAGAACCGCTTCCGAATAAATTGTAGCCATACCGAAGAACGCTATAATCCACATCCAGAAAATCGCACCCGGACCGCCCGTCAAAATAGCCGCGCTCGCGCCGACTATGTTGCCCGTGCCCACTTGCGCCGCGACCGCCGCGGTGAGCGCTTGGAAAGAACTCATTCCGCTTTTGTGCTTTTTGCCGTTAAGCGTGAGTTTTCCGAACACGTTTTTCATACCTTGACCGAAACATCTCACTTGCACGAAGCGGGTTTTTATCGTGTAAAAAAGCCCCACGCCGACGAGAAGAATTACGAGAACGTAATCAGCCAAGTACGAGTTGATTGCCTTGACGACTTTTAATAGTCCGTCTAAAAAGTTTTGCATAAAACGACTCCTTGTAAAATAAAAAATTGCTTTTCGACGAAAAGCAACTCTGAAAGAAAAAACAATATAAAAATTGCCCTGTCCTTTTGCCTGAGAGATTGGGGGAACGGCGAGCCGCGCCCTTTGCACCTTCGGCACTTCTTCGCGCTGAGCGAGAGAAGATTCTCCAGAGTTTCTCCGCTATCGGTCTCAATTAGATTCCGATAACTTCATCGAAATTACGCGGTACAGTATAGCACAATAAAAGAGTCTTGTCAAGGAATAAACGTATCGAAAGTCGAATTTTGTAAAAAAGATTTTTTTACTTAAACTTTTATTTTGATAAAGCCGTCGGTAACGTCTAAAAGGGCGTTTACGTTGTCGTCGGAATATTCTATTTCCGCCGAATATTCTCTTGCGACGTCGATAAGCAGGTCGACGGGGTATTCGTCCGAGTCTGCCGTTAGCGACGCGCATATCGAGTTTATCGCCGCGAGAGATATAAAACAGAATAACAGTCGCGATTTTAAGTCGATTTTATCCTCCGCCGCGGAAACGTGGCGGTGAATAAAGTAATACGCTAGACGTTCGAAATGAAGAGCGTTCTTTTCGGGGAAAATCGTGGAGAGAAATTGCGTGGCTTCGAGCCGCTTCGCCCAACTGCCCGACAGCCTTTCGAGGTTAAGAAAAGTGTTTTTCCAATTATGCAGAATAAGTTCGAAAACGTCTATGTCGCATATCTCGACGAGGCTCGCCGTTTTTTTATCGAAAGTATAATCGGGGTTTTCTATAATCTCTAACGCGTTTTCGCGGAAAGCGAGTTTTTCTTTTTCGAACTCCGCGGCGCGCTTGCCTAAAGTTTTAGGAAACTTGCCGTCGTCGCTTATTAAATCGGACGAAACGTCGCCGCCGAAAGTTAAGAGTTCTCTTGCCGCCTCTTCGCAACACAAGCCGAAGCCTAATTCGGTGAAAGAGGAGAAGAAGTTGCGATAACGCGGGTGATCCGCGCATACCTGACAGAGAGCGTCCTCGCCGAGGTTAATTATTATATCGCAAAGGTTGTCGCGGTTTAAGAACACGCAACGCCTTTTGTACATTTTAAGCCGAGCCGCGTTGAAATCTACGCCGCTCTTTAACTTTTCGGAAAAATCGCTTTTATCCGTACGGTATTTTTTAAGCGTGCGTTCGTCCACGTTTATTTGCCATTTTAAGCAGCAGTTGTGTTTGCAATCGCCGCCCACGCATTTAAAGTTTTTGAAAGGTGATAGTAAAAAAGTTTTCATAACCAACGATAATTATACGCTAAAACTCGCAACAATGCAATATTATTTGGCGGAAAATTCGATAAATCCGTAGAAGTTTTTAAAAATAACGCGAAACGGCTTGCAAAAAAGTCCGCTTTGCGTTATTATTTTATCAAAGCGGCGAAGGTTTTGCCGCTAAAATATATCGGAGATAACTTATGCGTAAAACGGAAGAAATTCAACTCACCGTAACCGACGATTCGTCTTTTTTGTCGCCCTATTCCACCGCGGGTAAGCCCGTCGTGTCCTCCGACGTATCCGACTTTTTGGAAAACGCGGCTAAGGCGACGCACCCGAAGAACGCTTTGAGATTGATAATAAGCGGCGACTGCATCGACGAGAAAGAAAAACTCGCGTACGAGGACGCCGTTAGAAATACTTACGAACAAAAACTCGCGGAAGAACGTCGCGAACTTAAAAGAAAAACCGTCGTTTCGGGGATATTCGCGCTAATCGGTATAATCGCTCTCGCGTTTACGTTCGTTGCCGAAAGCCTCGGAATAAAGGAAGTCTGGAAAGAGTGCATCGACATATTCGCGTGGGTGTTCGTATGGGAAGCGGTCGACTTGTTCTTTATCGAGCGCGGAGCAATCTCGTTAAGGCTTAAACGTTACGCGAACTTTGCTAACGCGGAAATAGTTTTTAAGTAAACGTGCGCGCGAATAAGGGTGGTTTTTTCGTTTAATGCGATAAAGCGTTGACATAACGCATAAAATATTGTATAATTTTAAAGTTAAATAAACCGAAACGCGTATCGTACGCCGCGTACGCGCGGAAAAAGTTTTTTTGATAATAAGGTAGTAGCGATTATTAGTGTCGTGGCGGTAAATTAAGGAAGGTTCTTGTGGCGCAATCGTCGGAAGTTAAAGGAACGAAAAAGAAAAAATGGGTAAAGTACGCGTTGTGCGTCGCGCTTTTGCTTGCGCTCGTCGCGCTTACTTTTTGGTATCTTTTCCGCGACGCTTCGCCGAAAGAAGTTTTCACGGTAATGAAAACCGCCGATCCGTGGCTTTTGCTTCTCGCCGTCGGTCTGACTTTCGGTTACGTATTGTTCGAGGGCTTGGGGCTTTTTGCCGTATTGAGAACGCACGGTAATAAGACTCGGCTTTTTTCTAACGTAAAATACGCCGCGGTCGACTTTTACTTTTGCGGAATAACCCCGTCTGCGTCGGGCGGACAACCCGTCGTTGCGGTGTTTATGGCAAAGGACGGAATATCCGTCGCCTTTTCTACCATCGTATTGCTTTTGAGTACGGCAACCTTTAAGATTGTTCTCGTCCTTTTAAGCGTCGTGTCGTTGTTTTTCGTCGCGCCGATGATATTTACGGGCGGGGTATTGCTTCCTATATTGTTCGTCGTCGGAATGTTGATTAACGTTGCGTTTATCGCGTTTTGTCTATTGCTCGTATATAAACCGTCCATTGTGTCGGGTTTGTGCGGCGGAACGCTTAAATTATTGCACAAACTTAAAATCGTTAAGAATATCGAAAAGGCTAACGCTAAACTCGAAGTTATGATAGAAAATTACCGCGAGGGCGCGCAATACGCTAAAACCCATTCGCGCGTTATAATAAGAATGTTGCTGTATACCGTAGTTCAACGTATAATGTTGTTCTCGGTAGGGTACGTCGTCGCCGTAGCGTTAGGGGCAAGGGATATAAACTATTTTACGTTTTTATCCATTCAGACGATTATAGCGACGTCCGTCGATTCGATGCCTTTCCCCGGCGGCGTTGGGCTTTCCGAAACGCTTATGAAAGACCTTTATTCCGTAGTTTATTCCGCGGAATTAATGATGCCCGCGTTGTTGCTTACGCGCGGTATATCCTATTATTTATTGTTACTTTCAACGGGATTGTTTATTCTCGTTTATTGTATAGTTCGAATGATACGCGGCAACCTCGCCGCAAAACGCAAGGAGAATGCTTTATGAAGAAAAAGATTTTAGGCGTGTGGGATTACACCGTCGTGCTTACATACCTCGGTTTTTGTTCGGGTATAGCGGGGATAATTTTCGCGCTCGTTAAAATCCCTCAAGTAAACGAGTTGACTACTTTTATTTTGTCGCTTTTTTGTTTATTGTTTTGCGGCTTATGCGACACTTTCGACGGCGCGCTCGCGCGAACGAAAAAGAATAGAACGAAGTCTGAAAAACGTTTCGGAGCACAAATAGACTCGTTGTCGGATATGGTATGCTTCGGCGTGCTTCCCGCGGTTATCGGTTTTAGAATAGGTTGGAAACAACCCGGGTGGATAGCGGTTTTGGTTTTCTATTGCCTCGCCGCTCTCGTTCGCCTCGCTTGGTTTAACGTAGAAGAGATAGAAAAAGAGATAAGAGACGCCGTAGCGGCGACGACCGCCGTAAACTCTCACGGTAACGGTGCAACCGTTACCGAAGCGGAACAAAGTTCCGCGGCGGAAGAAGTCGCATTGACGGCTTCAACCGAGAACAATCCTTCGGCTAAAAGAAAGTTTTATACGGGACTTCCGGTTACGAACGCGTCTTGGATATTCCCGCTCGTGTTCTGTTTTAAGCCGTTGCTTCAAAAGAATTTCGGGTACTTGTACGCGGCGGCGCTTATCGTAGTGGGCGTGCTTTTCGTGTGTAAGTTCAAAATAAAGAAACTCAGTCCGAAACAAGCGATTCCGTTCGTAATATTTTGTACGGTGTTATTTATCGGGCTTATCGTGCTAAGCATAGTCTTAAAATTGGATTGGTAAGTTATGATAGCCGACAGAGACGGTAACGTTTTAGTTAAAGAAACCGCGTCGCGCGGGCAGAAGTTTTTATACCGCACGTTTATAGGCAGACTTATTCTTAAAATTCTGACGAGACCATTTTTGTCTCGCCTCGTCGGAAAGTATAAGGATAGCGCGACTTCCGCCAAAAGCGTAAAGAAGTTCGTTAAAAAAAACGGCATAGATATGTCGTGTTACGAAGAACGCGAGTTTAAGTCGTTCAACGATTTTTTCACGCGTAAGATAAAAGACGGCGCGAGACCGATAGACGGCGAGCCGACGCATCTTATTGCGCCGTGCGACGGAAAATTGTCGGTATATACCGCCGACGAAAACGGCGAGTACGCGATAAAAAATTCCGTTTATAAACTTAAAGACTTAATCGGCGAAGAAAACGCGGACGCGTTCCGCGGCGGAACGTTGCTCGTATTCCGCCTTGCGGTGGACGACTTTCACCGTTACTCGTTTTTCGACGGGGGAACGGCGGTCGAAACCGTTAAAATCAAAGGCGTGTTGCATACCGTCAATCCGATAGCGACGGAAAGGTATAAGGTGTATTCGCAAAATTCGAGAGAGTATACGCTTATACGTACCGACAACTTCGGCGACGCGGTGTATGCGGAAATCGGCGCGATGATGGTGGGCAGAATAGTCAATCACGGCAAGCGCGAGTTCACGCGCGGGGAAGAAAAGGGTTATTTTCAATTCGGCGGTTCTACCGTCGTAGTCGTTTTGAAAAAGGGCGCGGCGATAATCGACGCCGATATTTTGAGAAACAACGAAAACAATTACGAAACTAAAGTCCGTTTGGGTGAGAAGATCGGCGAAAAACCGACCGCAATAGACCTTTCGGAATAATATAGGAGAATTTTATGAACGTTAAAGAACTAATCGAAAAATTCGACGTCGGCGGCGAAATCGTCTCTTACGACCGTTATGGCGCGGGACATATTAACGAAACGTATCTCGTCGTGGCGACCGAAAACGGCGAAGAGAAGAAGTATATTTTCCAAAAGATAAACGCGGGACTGTTCCCCGACGCGAGTAAGGTAATGAATAACATACGGCTCGTTACCGAGTTTAACAGAAAGAAAATAAAAGAACGCGGAGGCGATCCCGACAGAGAAAGTCTTACGATAATAACGACTAAGGACGGCGAACCTTACTTAAAAGACGAGAGCGGCAATTATAGAATGTATAAATATATAGACGGCGCAGTCTATCAAGTCGTTCAAAAACCCGAAGACTTTTATCAAAGCGCGGTTGCGTTCGGCAAATTTGCCAATCTTTTGGCGGAGTTCGACGCGAAAAGCCTTTACGAGGTTCTTCCCGATTTTCATAACACGGTAAAGCGATTTAAGGATTTCAAAAATTCGCTCGCTAAAAACGCGTCCGGAAGAGCCGACGACGTAAAAAAAGAGATAGACTTCGTTCTCTCGCGCGAAAAGTATTGCGACAGAATAACCTCGCTTTTAGATAGCGGCGCGATGCCCACCAAGGTTACGCATAACGATACCAAACTTAATAACGTTATGTTCGATAAGCAAACGGGTAAATATCTCGCCGTTATAGATTTAGATACCATTATGCCTGGGAGCATATGCTACGATTTCGGCGACAGTATACGTTTCGGTTGTAACCCGTGCGAAGAGGACGAGAAAGATTTAAGCAAAGTCAATTTCGATATAGGCTTGTTTGAACAATACGCTAAGGGATACCTTTCCGCCGTCGGCAAGGGCGCGACGCAAATCGAACGCGACAATCTCGCGTTTTCGTCGATACTCTTGACTTACGAGTGCGGAATGAGATTTTTAGCCGATCATATCGACGGCGACAAATATTTTCATATCACGCGCGAAGGGCAGAACCTCGACCGCGCGAGAACGCAGTTTAAGTTGATAAGCGATATGGAAAAAGTCTTGCCTCAAATGGAAGAGATAATAAAAAAATACTGAGAAACGATTGATTAACGCGGCGGCGGGGCGATAGATATTATCGCCCCGCCGCGAAAGCTTTTTAAAGTAAAAAGTAACAGTGAAGAGTTAAGAAGTACGGAAAGGCTTTATTTATACTTGTTTTGTTCGACGCAAACGCTTTTCGTATTTTTTATCGTTACGATCTAACGAGATTGCCACGCTCCACTACGTTTCGCTCGCAATGACGAGGATCGGCGGGCGCACGCCCGCCACACGCCCGTTGCAAGATGTTGTTTTTTTTACCCGTTTTCTAATTTTTTGTGCATTTACATATCGCTTTATTTGTAGTAAAATATATATGATAACATTTTGAAAATCGCGCGACGACGGAAAGCGTTTCGCCGCGTAAGGCTAAGGAGCGTATATGAAGTTAGTTATGTTGACGGAAGAAATTTCCAAGAGGTTCGGCGACGAGATCGCACTTAAACTTATTAAAGAAGCGGGGTTCGACGGGTACGATTATTCTATGTTCGATAATATGGACGAGTTGCTTTTCAGTAACGCCGATTACGTCGCTTACGCGAAGAAAGTTCGTAAAACCGCGGACGACCTCGGTTTACCGTGCTTGCAAGCGCACGCGCCTTGCCGTTATATGCGCACGCGCGAACAGGTTTTGGCAACTATTCCCGATTATATGCGCTCGATTGAAATTTGCGCTATTCTCGGTTGTAAACTTCTCGTCGCGCACCCCGGCTCGCGCTCTACCGCGGAAGAGAATAAATTGTACTTGTACGACAGAATATTACCGTTCGCCGAAGAAATGGGCGTCGTCGTCGCGACGGAAAACTTGTTTAAGCGCAAAGTGGAAACAGAACCCGAAACTATTCCCGCCGCTTGCGGTACGTCGGAAGATTTTATCAAGCATATAGATTTGATAAATCACCCGTATTTTACGGGTTGCGTCGACGTCGGACACGCGGAAATGGTAAACTGCGAGGGCGCGGCTAATATGATACGAGCGCTCGGACACGACAGAGTAGGCGCGTTGCACGTCCACGATAACGACTTATATCACGATACGCATACGACTCCGTTCCTCGGCAAAATAAATTGGAAAGAGGTAACGAAAGCGTTAAAAGATATAAATTATAAAGGCAATTTTACCTTTGAAAACAGTACGTTCTTGTACGGTTATCCCGACGAACTTATGCCGCAATGCTTAAAACTCATAGAACAAACGGGCAGATATTTAATCGACTTGATAGAAAAATAATATACGTAAAACTATACGGAAAATCGGATCGTGCAATAACAGTCCGATTTTTTCTTTATCAGCGATACGAAAAAAAACGGTAAAAGTAAATTTGTTAATTTAATTGAGTTGAATTTCCGCCCGCTTACGATTGTAAGCGGGCGTAAGGGATTATAACCGTGATTCGAGAATATCCGCAATGCGTTTGCATGCGCGTCCGTCCCCGTAAGGATTTGAAGCCTTGCTCATTTTCTCGTATTCTTTTTTGTCGGTTAAGAGTTTTTTTATTTCGGCGTAAATCGTATCTTCTTTCGTTCCGACGAGTTTAAGCGTTCCTGCGGCAATACCTTCGGGGCGTTCCGTCGTATCTCTCATTACTAAGACGGGAACGCCGAGGCTTGGGGCTTCTTCTTGTATACCCCCGCTATCTGTGAGAATTAAGTAGGATCTTGCGAGAAAATTGTGAAAATCCGAGACTTCGAGCGGTTCGATGAGGTCGACTTTTTTATCTTCCCCGAAAATTTCATACGCGACTTTTCTTACTGCCGGATTTAGGTGGATAGGGTAGACGACGCGTACGTCGTCAAATTCGTCAGTGATACGTTTTATCGCTCTAAACATTTGTTTCATAGGTTCGCCGAGATTTTCTCTTCTATGCGCCGTAAGCATTATGAGTTTATATCCTTTCAAACGATCGAGAATGGGGTGCGTATAATTTGATTTTACCGTAGTTTTCAACGCGTCTATCGCGGTATTTCCCGTTACGAAAATCGTATCAGGGTTTTTACGTTCGCTTAATAGATTTCTTTTTGCCGTGTCCGTCGGGGCAAAATTTAACGACGAAACAATGCTTACCGCTTGTCTGTTAAATTCTTCCGGAAACGGCGATGATAAGTTATACGTTCTAAGTCCTGCTTCAACGTGTCCGACGGGAATTTGCAGATAGTAACAAGCGAGTGCGGCGGCAAAAGTCGTTGTCGTATCTCCGTGAACGAGAGTTATGTCGGGACGTTCGTTTTCGAGTATTGGTTTCAATCCGCAAGCAACGTTTGACGTTACGTCGAACAACGTTTGTTTATCTTTCATAACGGATAAATCGTAGTCGGGTATTACGCCGAATATATCTAAAACCTGTTTAAGCATTTGTTTATGTTGCCCCGAAACACAGACGACGGTTTTTATTTCCGCACGCTTTTTTAATTCGTTGACAAGAGGACACATTTTTATTGCTTCGGGACGGGTCCCGAATACTAACATTACTTTCTTCATTAGTTTAACCTACCTTTTTATTGACGTCTGTGTTGTGTTTTTCCGTTTCCGGCATTTCGGTTATTTTATGTGTGGTTTTCGCCCACACTCTTTGGTTTCCGCATTTAAATAAACCGATAAGCCCCGCTACTATGTCAATCAAAGAAACGAGATATATGGAGATCATATTTGGAATAAAATCTCTTATTATATGTTTTTTCTCGTCGTTTCTTCCGTCTTTCAACGAAGAAAGGGGAATAAGAAGAAAACTTAAAATTACGAAACAAGTATTAAGGTAAGATATCCATAACGGAATATATTGCGTCGTACTGACTAGTGATACGTAAACGTTAAGCGGAACGAATAGCGTTGCGCACAGAATAAAAAATCGTGAAGATAGATATATTATCATATCCAATTTTCTAAACGTTGCTTTAATCGTTTTAAGATTAAAAAGTTGAAAAAACAATATCGGCAAATATTTAAAAGATAAATACCAATGCCCCTGCGCCCATCTCGTTCTTTGAACGAGAGATTGTTTTACTCGTGTAGGCTTTTCGTCGTAAATTCTTACGTTTTTATTATACGCTATACTTTTATTTCTAATAGTTGCTTTCGTTTGTATTTCGAGATCTTCGGTTAGTGAATTACAATTAAAACCGCCGATTTCTTTTAAGAACGCCGTTGACATAGCAAAGCCTGTTCCGCCGATTGCGGGAACTAATCCGAGTTTTTGTTTGGATGTTTGCCAAAAGGCGTTAGTCATTCTGTACATTGCAAAATATCCGCGCGCGACGAGCCCGTTTTTATTTTTACTATCAAGGTAAGTTTGTATCATTACGGGGCGTTTCTTCGGTTTATAGCTTAAATATTGACTGTTTATATGTTTAAGAATATCCGCGTCGATAAAATTGTCCGCGTCGAATATCATAAACATATCGTATCTTTCGTAGAAGCCGCCGCTACATATTTCGAGTTGTTCGATTCCCCAACGAATGGCGTGAGGTTTTCCTTTTTTTGTCGGATCGTCGACGTTTCTTTCTAATACGTAAAAGTTTTGCAAGTTGAGACTTGTAATCGTTTCTTTTAAAACGTTTGCCGTTTCGTCGTTACAATTATCGGCAATAAAAAACACGTCGAATTTTGCGTTGTCGTAGTTTATGTTTGCAAAGTTTTTAACGGTGGCGGCAACGACGTCTTTTTCGTTATGGCACGGAACGAATATGCAAAACGTTTGTTTATCTTCAACAATAGGATATTTTTGCTTAAAAGAGAATAGTCCGATTATATATAGGAACGCGTAATATAACGTGTTTGCCTCGGTTATCCAGAAAAGAATTATGTAAATCGTTAATAAAACTTCTTTCATAATCGTACCTTCAAAGCCTTTGATCGTATGTTTTGTCTTGTGTTTGTCATAGTTTGTTTTCTCCGTATCGTATTATTTTTTTGTTTGAGTGTATAATAGACGTGTGTCGTCGATTATCGGTTTAACTTGTCTCCCGCAAAGTTGACTTACTTATTATACTACCCAAAATGGGTAGTGTCAACTATTTTAACAAAAAAATATTATAATTAAAGTTAGAAAATTTGCTTGCAAGAGTTTTCGAACGTAAATTACACCGCGAGCGGCGTTGCGGAAGCAACGAAAGGGCTAAGCCCGAGCGGTCGCAAAGCGAACGCGGAGCGAAGCGGTATAATTAAAGCGTTTTGCGAATAGCAAAACGAGAGAGAAAACTTGCTTGCAAGGGGTATTTGCGTACGGCAGATTAAATACTATAAAAATTGTATATAATAAATAAGATAAAATCACCGATATATTATCGGTTTACAATATATAATAATAGATTATGAAATTTAACGAGACGTTAAAAGAGATTAGAAGAGGGCTGGGATTTAAACAGCGCGATATATACGAAAAGTTGCACGTTTCGCCTAATTGTTACGCTTCTTGGGAACAAGGCAGAACTCAACCTGATATAGAGAGCATAAAAAAATTATGCGCTATATTTGACGTATCCGCAGACGTCCTTCTCGGTATATGTGATTTAGAAGAGGCGGACTTGTTTAAAGATAATTCTCGTTAAAGAGCGAGGATCGGTAACGTAGATAAAACGAACAAATTAAAAGAGCGGTTGTTTATGCGGGCGCGAGGCGCTCCGATAAATACCGCTCGTTTTTGCTAGTCTTGATTTTTATTTCGCCGTAAGTTCGTATAAATGCGTTTTATAACTGTCCGTCGACTTGATTATTATTTTAACCGCTTCTTCTCTGTCGGCTACGACGTCGACACTCGTATTTTTGTTTTCTAACTGCTTGTAGACGGAAAAGAAGTGTTGCATTTCGTCGAAAATATGTTTCGGCAAGTCGTGTATGCTTTTATACGTATTATAGTTAGGATCGGCGTAGGGTATGGCTATTATTTTTTCGTCAACTGAACCGTTATCGTTCATTACGATAACTCCTATCGGATAACACTTTACGAGACACATAGGAACTAAACTTTCGGAACAAAGGATAAGCACGTCGAGCGGGTCTCCGTCGTCGGCGAGCGTGTGCGGAATAAATCCGTAGTTGGCTGGGTAGTGGGTGGACGTGTATAAAATTCTGTCCAAGCGTAAAAGCCCCGTCGCTTTGTCCATTTCGTATTTTTGTTTAGAACCTTTGCTTATTTCTACTACCGCTATAAAATCTTCGGGCGTAATTCTGTTGCTCTCTATATCGTGCCAAATGTTCATTGAAAAACTCCTTTTTTTTAATTGTATCACAAAACGGAATAAAATTCAACGGTTTAGCGGTGTTATAACCGTTAAAACATTGCACTTTTTTTTAATATGTGGTAAAATAAACGAATGATATACGTATACTACTCCGTTTTTCCAGATATGCGTGGCAATCTCGATTTAAGCGCGTTGCCGCCGGAATGGGAAAATTACGTCGCCTCGATAACCGACGAAAAACGCCGAACGCAAAGTTATTACGTGAGAAAACTTCTTCTTCGCGCTTATAACGATCTCGGCGTTAACGCGAAGCGTTTTATTTGTAACGACGGCAAATGGAGCGCGGACGGCGAGTCGTCGACGCAGTTTTCTCTCAGTCATTCGGGCAAAGTCGTTGCGGCGGCTATATCGACGGACGGAAACGTCGGAGTCGACGTTGAAATAATATCGGAGAAAATACTTAAACTCGAAAAAAAAACGCCCGTTGCGGCTAACCTCGGCGCGGCTGAAAAGGCGCTTAGATTAACGGAAAAATGGACGGAAGCGGAAAGCGCGTTTAAGTGCGGGGTAAAAAAAACCGACGACGTATTTTTTAAGCAAATCACGCTAACCGACGGAGATGGCGAATACGTTTTGTGCGTTGCCGCGTGCGACGAAGAAGCCGTAGAGAAAGCGCAAATACTCAGAATAAAGGATATATAAAATGTATACCGTAACGCTAAAAAAGAACGAAGAGAAAAAAATACTCAACGGTTTTCCGTGGGTGTATGCGAACGAAGTATTGAAAACCGAAGGCAAGGGTGAACAAGGCGGTATCGCGGAGGTTCGCGCGTACGACGGGAGATTCGTCGGAAAGGGGTTTATAAATCATCTTTCCAAGATATTCGTGAGGATATTAACGCTAAAAAACGAAATTATTGATAAAGAGTTTTTCCGCGAGAGAATTAAGACTGCCGACGATTATCGTAAAGAACTCGGATATTCCGACAACTATCGCGCCGTATTTTCCGAGTCTGACGGACTTTCGGGGCTCGTCGTCGACAAGTACGGCGATTATTTGTCCGTTCAGATTTTGTCGCTCGGTATGGAAAAGATTAAAACGGATATAGTAGATATACTCGCGGATATTTTTAAGCCAAAAGGCATATACGAGAGAAGCGACGCGGCGGTACGGCTTAAAGAGGGACTAAAAGAGCGCAAAGGTTATCTTTACGGCGGGGAATTCCCGACTACCGTTACCATAGAAGAGAACGGAATTAAGATGCTCGTCGATATGGAAAACGGGCAAAAGACGGGATATTTTCTCGACCAGAAAGAGAACAGGGACAACCTTAAACATTACGTGAAAGACAGAACGGTTTTGGACTGTTTTTGTAACGTCGGCGGGTTTTCGTTGTGCGCGGCGAAGTACGGCGCAAGCGAGGTTACGGCGGCGGACATAAGCGAAACGGCTCTCGATTTGGTGAGAAAAAACGCGCAACTTAACGGGTTTAACGTGAACACGGTATGCGGCGACGCTTTCGAATTGTTGAGAGAGTATAAGCGCGAGAAACGTAAATTCGGCGTGGTGATTTTAGATCCGCCCGCGTTTACCAAGTCGGCGGATACTGTAAAGCAAGCGGTTAAGGGTTATAAAGACATAAACGTTATCGGCTTAAAACTCGTGGAACGCGGAGGGTATTTGATAACGTGCAGTTGTTCGCAACACCTCTCGGTGCAAGGCTTTTTGAATATGGTGAACGAAAGCGTGTTCGAAAGCGGGGTAAGGGCGAAACTCGTCGAATTTCGTACGCAAGGCAAAGATCACGCGACCTTAATCGGAACGGAACAAAGTTTATATCTGAAAGTCGCGGTGCTTAAAATAGTGTAAAGTAGTTTGAATTTAGAAAAAAAGTAACGCCGAAAAAGGCGTAAAGGAGTATAAAATGAGCGAATGTTCGCACGATTGTTCTTCTTGCAATGAAAATTGCTCGGAGCGCGAAATATCGAAAGAAAAGCAAAACGACGCAAGCAACGTCAAAAAAATTATAGGCGTGGTAAGCGGCAAAGGCGGGGTTGGCAAATCCCTCGTAACCGCGTTGCTTGCTTCGGAGGCGAAGAAAAAAGGTTATTCGGCGGCGGTTCTCGACGCGGATATTACGGGGCCGTCCGTACCCAAACTCTTCGGAATAAGAGAACGCGCGTATTCTCCCGACGGCAAATACCTGTTGCCCGTGGAGAGCGCGAACGGCGTAAAGGTTATGAGCATCAATCTATTGCTTAACGGCGAGGACGATCCGGTCGTGTGGCGCGGTCCCGTCATTGCGGGAACGGTTAAGCAGTTTTACACGGACGTGGCGTGGGGCGACGTAGATTATATGTTCGTCGATATGCCCCCGGGAACGGGAGACGTACCGTTGACGGTTTTCCAAAGTTTACCGCTTAGCGGCATAGTCGTCGTAACGTCGCCGCAAGAATTAGTATCTATGATAGTAGGTAAAGCCGTCAAAATGGCTAATCTTATGAATATACCCGTGCTTGCGTTAGTCGAGAATATGTCGTATTATAAGTGCGACGGTTGCGGAAAGACTCTCGATATATTCGGAAAAAGCAAGGTGAAAGAAACGGCGGAGCGTTACGGCATAAGCGTAACCGCGAGATTGCCGATCGATCCGAAGTTTGCGGAATCGTCCGATAAAGGCGAGATTTATTCGGCTCAAGTCGAAGATATATCCGAACTCTTTGAAAAGATAAAATAATCGCGCGCCCCGTCGCTCGCGGCGGTGGACAAGTACCGTAATCGCATACCTTGCGGTGGGTTTACTGTAATTACATAAAAGCAATTACTTTGCGTCAGCCAGTCTGCCGTACGCAAGTACCGTCGTTGCGAGCGAAACGGAGTGGAGCGGGGCAATTTCGTTAGAACGTAACAATAAAAAACGCGCAAGCGTTTGCGTCGAATAAAACGAATATAAACAACCTTTTCCGCCCCATTTCACTTTTACTTATTACCTTATTACTTTAAAACGTTACAGCGGCGGGCGATATATATCGCCCGCCGCTGAAATTTTTGCTTAATTTATTTATTATCTACGTCGTACCGTTATTAAAGCGGTCTCTCTTCGTTAGAGATGAAAGCGTACGCCACGACGTTAGGTCCTAAGTGCGAACCGATAACCGGTCCTATCATTCTTATTTCGGGGGATACGCCGAACTTTTCCGAGAGTAAACTTCTGAGTTGTTCCGCCGCTTCCGTATTGTCCGTGTGTCCTATGTAAATAAGGGGGTAATCGTCGTTAAGCGTATATTTTCTAAATTCTTCCGCAATAAACGCGAGCGCTTTTTTCATACCGCCGCGCTTTTTCTCGTAAGTAACAAGTTTGCCTTCTTTATTAAAGATGATGACGGGTTTAATGTTAAGCATCGTACCGATCGCGCCCGACACGGCGGAAAGTCTGCCGCCGCGAACGAGGTATTTCAGATCGTCCGCAACGATGAAGTGTTGGAATTTGCTTTTGATTTTCTCGACGTAATCGAACGTCTCTTTCGCCGTTTTGCCTTTGTCGCGCATATCGACGGCGATTTTAACGAGCGCGCCTTGACCTATCGTGGTTGTGCTACACTCGACGCAATAGCAATTAAAGTCGGGGAAGTCCTTTTTAACGACTTCGACTGCTTCTCTCGCAACGTCGACGGTGTGGCAAAGTCCGTAACTTATGGTAAAGTGTACGGCGTCTTTAACTCCCGCTTCCGCCATTTTTCTGAAATGTTCTTCGTGAACGAACGGGTTGTTCATACTCGTTTTGCTCATAATGCCCGAACGGAGTTTATTATATAAATCGACGTATTCTTCGGGGGATTGGAAACAGTCTTTATGTTCCGTAACTTGTCCCTTTTCGGTAAGCATAAACGTAAGCGGTAAAAAGTAAAGATCGTTTTCTTTAATCTCGTTTGCATAAAGGTCCGCCGTAGAGTCGGTGGAAATATCGAATTTTTTCAACGTTTTAATCTCCTCTTGTTTTAGATTACTTGAAAATGATAGCATATTTTAAAAGCGATTGCAAGCGTATGATAAAATATTTTCTATACGCGGCAAAGTATTTTTACGATCTGTGCGTAAACTGTAAAAACTAACGGAAAACGGTCTTATTATGCTTGCTAAATTTTTAACGTTGTGATAAAATAGTATTAGAAAGGTTTTAGTCGCGCAAATCAAGCGTAACGTTTACGGCGCAGAATTGCCGCGATAAAACATTAATGCTCAGAACGCTCGGAATTCCCGCGCGTATGACGAGCGGATATATGGTGG